>CBFGYO010000202.1:0-6081 GCA_965652975.1 uncultured Chitinophagaceae bacterium
GAGCAAAAATTCCCTACCTTTGCCGTCCTTAAAACAGCAGTAATAACGAACCCGGTACATTACAGCTGAGCCTCAAAAAACATCAAATACAACATGGCAAACGTTAAAGATTTTTCGGTCGAAGAAAAACTCACATCGTTAGTAACCCTCCAAAAAATTGAAAGTAAACTGGATGAGATCCATATCCTGAAAGGCGAACTGCCTATGGAAGTTGCTGACCTGGAAGATGAGATCCTGGGCCTGCACTCCCGTCAAACCAGGATTGAAGAAGAGATCAATGGCGTTAGTGATTTTATCAATCAAAGAAAGGAAGCGATCAAGGAATCCGAAGCATTGGTGAAGAAATATGAAAAGCAAAGCACCAATGTAAAAAACAACCGGGAGTTTGAAGCGATCAATAAAGAAATCGAAATGCAGCAACTGGAAGTGAAGCTTGCTGAAAAACATATTAAGGACGCCAACGAAGAAATAGCAGAGAAAGCACAGTTGCTGGAAAAGGCGAAAAAGAATATAGCCAACAAGGAAAGCATATTAGCTACCAAGAAAGGCGAGTTGGAAAAAATCATTGCAGCCAACGAGAAAGAAGAAAAGCATTTTAATAAACTGGCGTCTGAAGCCAAGCAGCATGTAGACAGTCGACTGTTGACAAGCTATGAGAAGATCCGGAAGAGTTACAGAAACGGCTTGTCGGTAGTACCGGTAGAAAGGGATGCTTGTGGAGGTTGTTTTTATTATATCCCCCCGCAAAAACAAAGTGAAATCAAACAGCATAAAAAAGTGATGGTATGTGAAAACTGCGGGCGTATCCTTGTCGACGAAGAGTTACACAACAACGTAGAGGTGAAATAATTTTTTCTTTTTTTTATTTTTCCCCCGCAATTGCGGGGGTTTTTTATTTTATAGCATTCCCATTTACGCCTAATTTGCAGTTGTATGCTACAGAAGCTGTCGATACAGAATTACGCAATCATCGATAAGCTGGAGATCGAATTTTCCGGCGGCCTGAACGTTATAACCGGCGAAACTGGCGCTGGTAAATCCATCATCATGGGCGCACTGGCTCTTATACTGGGCGAAAGGGCAGATAGCTCAGTGCTGCAGAATAAAGAAAAGAAGTCGGTGGTAGAAGGTGTATTTACTTCAAACCTCAGCTCGAATACAGCAGTTAAAGAATTTTTTCAAAAAAATGATTTTGATTACGCGGACGAGTTGCTCGTGCGTCGCGAAATAGCCGTGAATGGAAAGTCGAGGGCTTTCATAAATGATACGCCGGTAAACCTCGCGCAACTTAATGAACTCAGCTCGCTATTAGTCGACCTGCATCAACAATTCGATACACTCTCGCTTGGCGAATCAGGATTTCAGCGCGACGTATTGGACGCCATCGCAGGTAATGCTTCGTTACTGGCTGCATACCAGGAACGATACAGCGATTGGCAATCCATAAAAAAGGAATGGGAAGCATTGAAAGAAAAACAGCTTCATTTTGAAAAAGAAGCTGACTACAACAGGTTTCAATGTGCTGAACTCGACGACGCTGCTTTCAACGAAAACGAACTGGAGACTATTGACGCGGACTTGAAAATGCTCACGCATGCAGAAGGAATCAAAAGTGTATTGACCAAGGTATATTATGAATTACAAGAAAGTGAGACGCCTGTAGTTCAACAATTGAAATCACTCTTGCAACAACTAAATAATTTTTCATCCTATCACCCCGACCTGCAGGCATTATTGCAAAGGTTGCAGGCTGTACAAATTGAATTAAAAGATATTGCAGACGAAGTAGACAGGATCGGCGGGCAGGTTAATTATGATCCCTCTAAGATCGAAGAGTTGAATGAACGGCTTTCGCTGGGGTATAGGCTACAGAAAAAGCATGGCGTTAATTCTACCAATGAGTTATTGGAGATTCACCAACAGTTGAAACATAAACTGCAGGTAGTGCATGATATTGGTTATCTCATTGCCGAAAAGGAGGCTACGACAGTAAAATTAGCCGGAGAAGTTGCCAACCTGGCTGGAAAAATCACGGAAACCCGTAGTAAGCAAATGAAACCACTTGAAGACAAAGTGAATAAATTGCTTGTGAAAGTCGGGATGCCCAATGCGCGGCTGAAAGTAACGCTCGAAAAAACAACTCCACAACAATGGGGCGCAGATCACATAGAATTCCTGTTTGATGCCAATGCGAGCGGAAATTTTCAGCCTGTTCGCAAAGTTGCCAGTGGAGGTGAATTAAGTCGCCTGATGTTATGCATTAAATCATTGGTTGCTCAATCCATCGAGCTACCCACAATGATCTTTGATGAAATCGACACAGGTATTTCCGGCGAAGCGGCGCGACAGGTGGGTTTGATCATGAAAGAGCTTGCATCGAACAGGCAGGTGATATGCATTACTCACCAGCCACAAATTGCCGGTAAGGCCGATGCACACTATTTTGTTTACAAGGAAACGGTTAAAAAGGCGGTTACCACCAATATCCGCTCACTTTCCCGCGAAGAGCGGATCGTTACCATTGCCAAAATGCTAAGCGGGGAAGAACCCACGGCCGCTGCAATGGAAAATGCCAGGGAGATGGTGCGTAATTAACTTCGGGCTATAAACTAAAGTTTTTGAAAACGGTAGTAGTGCTACTGATGATCGCTTTTTTCCTGGCATTAGCCTATGCCAGTAGCAGGTTGTTGTTGCTGAAGCTGCGTCCAAGGGAATCATTCCGGCAGTTGATGTTGTATATAGCTGCATGCCTCCTGCTCATTTTCCTCTTATCATTCCTGATGGTATTTGTAATTACAAGGCTGTTTCCGACGGAGCTCATGCGATAAGTCCTTATTTTTACCGCCACAAAATCAACGATATGGCTAACAACCTGCTTAAAGGAAAGAAAGGAATCATTTTTGGCGCTCTTGATGAAAAATCGATTGCCTGGAAAACGGCACTTAAATGTTTTGAAGAAGGTGCACAGATCGTATTAACCAATGCACCGGTGGCACTGCGGATGGGTGAAATCAATAAACTGGCCGAACAATGCGGCAATGCGCCTGTGATTGGTGCAGATGTTACTAATATGGAAGACCTGAAAAACCTGTTTGAAAAATCAATAGAACATTTCGGGGGCAAGATCGACTTTGTACTGCACTCCATCGGTATGAGCCTGAATGTGCGCAAAGGAAAGCATTACACAGAGATGAATTATGAGTGGAACCAGAAAACGATCGACATATCAGCAATGAGCCTTCATAAAGTGCTTCGCACCGCATGGGATCTTGATGCATTGAATGAATCGGCCAGCGTGGTGGCGCTCACTTATATCGCGGCACAGAGAGTTTTCCCTGATTACAACGAAATGGCAGATGCCAAGTCGCTGCTCGAAAGCGTGACCAGGATGTTTGGATATTATTATGGTATAAAAAAGAAGGTGAGGGTAAACACTATTTCCCAATCACCCACCCGCACTACTGCTGGTAGTGGCGTTAAAGGATTTGATGGCTTTATCAACTATGCTGAAAAAATGAGTCCGCTGGGCAATGCGAGTGGCGAAGATTGTGCAAACTACATCGCCGTTATGTTCAGCGACCTTACAAGAATGGTGACCATGCAAAATCTCTTTCACGACGGCGGCTTCAGTTTTACGGGCGTTACGCAGGAAGTTATTGAGCAGATGGAGAAATAGATAAAAGATAAAAACTAAAAGATAAAAGTTCTTTCAGTTCGGGGTATCCGACCTAAAAGAACTTTTATCTTTTAGCTTTTATCTTTTATCTAAAATAACTAGTATTCATCCTCATTAAAGAGAAAATCATCCTGTGTAGGATAATCCGGCCAAATATCTTCGATCGTTTCATAAACGTCTCCTTCATCTTCCAGCTCCTGCAGGTTCTCTACCACTTCGATCGGGGCACCCGAACGGATCGAATAATCGATCAGCTCATCTTTAGTAGCCGGCCATGGTGCGTCTTCCAGGTACGAAGCCAATTCTAAGGTCCAAAACATCGATTCAGGCGTTTAGTTTTTTGAATAAGGTTCTGGGATATTGTACCCCAAATTTTCCGCAAATGTAGGTGTATTAACGAATTTTCCAAATCAATAGTTGCTAAAGCCATTTTGAAGGAATTCCTAAAAAATCCCGTTCCCGGCAAGGTCTTTCTAACCATGATGTTAACAGGCTGGCGTAGCCGGTAGTTTTTAGCAACAATTACTCCATGTTTTACATAGTTTCGGGCTTAAATCATATTTTCAATTCTTTACTCAACACATTATTGTACACATGATCTCTGGAAAAAACATACATAAGCGCTACGGATCTGTAGAAGTTTTGAAGGGAGTGGACATGGAAGTGCAAAAAGGAGAGATTGTTTCAATAGTGGGCCCTTCCGGCTCCGGCAAGAGTACCCTGCTCCATATCCTGGGTACGCTCGACATGGCTGACAGGGGCACCGTGATCATGAACGATACCGTTATTGATACCCTAAAGGGACAAAAGCTGGCCGCATTCCGCAATCGTCACATCGGCTTTGTTTTTCAGTTCCATCATCTGCTGCCGGAATTTACGGCGTTGGAGAATGTGTGCATACCAGGATGGCTCGCTGGCCGGAAAAAGAAAGAGGTAGAACAAGCAGCCCTGGAACTGTTGCGCATGCTTGGATTGTCGCACCGCGTGGAAAATAAGCCCAACCAGCTTTCTGGCGGTGAACAGCAACGTGTAGCTGTAGCCCGTGCTCTTATCAACAAACCCGATATCATTTTTGCGGATGAACCAACGGGTAATCTCGATTCAGCAAACGCCAATGAATTGCACGATCTGTTTTTTGATCTTCGAAAACAATTCAATCAAACCTTCCTGATCGTTACCCATAACGAAGAGCTCGCTGGCAAAAGCGACCGGGTATTGCATATGAAGGATGGGAAGATCGTGTGAGAGATAAAAGTTGTGAACGGCTACGAGCTGTGAGCTATTCATTCTTGCTCGAGGCTCGAGGCTCGCAGCTCGTAGCCCGCGGCATTAAATCCGGAAGTTTCAATCTTAATGAACTTTTATCTCTTATCTACACCTACTGTTTTATAAACTCCACCCTTCTATTTTGCGCTTTGCCTTCGGCCGTGTTATTATCACTTACAGGTTTGGTTTCGCCCGATCCATCAGCCTGGAGTCTTGTGCCATCGATTCCAAATTCTGTAGTAAGCAGGATGCGTACGGAGGCGGCTCTTCTTTTTGATAAATCAAGATTTTGAGCCGCGTCTCCGTCACTATCCGTGTGGCCGATAATGGTGACTTTCATATCGGGGTTATCAGTAAGAGTGGTCGCAATTTCTTTGAGCACGGGATAAGAAACTGGTTTTACCTTATCTGAATTGATGTCGAATAAAATTCCCGTGGTGCTCCATTTACCTTCCGTTATCAGCTTGTTCCTTGTATCGGGATTACCCTGTGCCACTTTGATGTTTGATAAATAATAACTGTAGTTGGAGGCATCACTTCCATAATGCCCTGTTTCGAGCATTAGCTTTGATAAAGAAAGACCCGGGGGCATGGCTTTGGGAAGATCATAGATTTTTAACTGGTTTACCCATACTCTTACTCTTTCCTTTTGCACCCACATCGCAATGTGTACCGGCTTCGATTTATTATTAAATAATTCTCCATTCAACTGCGTTTTACCTTCCAGGTATCGCGTACCTTTTTCATCATAGCTATCCAGGCGAAACCTGTCGATTGTATTTTGTTCATTTTGCGAACCATATGTACCCGCTTGTGGTGCGATAAACAGGCGCACACCTGGTGGCGTGGTCATTTTTTCAGGATTGAAGATTACAAACTCCATATCCGGAACATGCATACTTGGTTTAAAATCGAGTACGAGGTCGAATTCCACCGTGTAGTTGTCCGGCAGTTTTGCCGAGTAAGGAGATTCATATTTGGTGCCTTCCGTAAGTTTTAGCCACTTGCCATCAATTCCTTCAAGGGTCACTATCTCACCTGAGCCGTTTGTATTCCATTTGAGCGGGAACTCACCAACTACATCCTGCGAAAAGTCTTCAGCATATACTATTTTATCACCGGGGACAAAGTCGTATTTC
>CBFGYO010000203.1:0-6076 GCA_965652975.1 uncultured Chitinophagaceae bacterium
ATGATGGAATTGGCAAATTTCAATTCAAACCCCAGGCAGGCAAAAAATACAAAGCTGAAGTAGAAGCGAAAGATAAAGTAAATACATATCCCCTGCCCCAGGTAGAAGCTACGGGTATAAACCTGAAGATCCAGGATGAGAAGGGAGGCAAAATGTTCCTGCTTGCCAAACCGGAAAAGGACAAGTCTTTATTTTCCAGTGTTACGCTCATTGCAGAAATGAATAAACGTATTGTTTATGAAAATACGGTAGAGTTTGATAATTACTCTTCAGTAAAAGGGCATTTGCTAACCGATAGTCTGCCTTCAGGGATTCTGCATTTTACTGTATTCAACAAAGACGGATTGCCAGTGGCCGAAAGATTAACCTTCGTAAACAACAAGGAATATATTGGAAAAGCGGAATTGCAACTTGGTAAGGCCGAGTTTGGACAAAAGGCGGCAAACAGCCTGGAAATAAATTTTCCGGAAGCGATACAAAGAAGTTTATCTGTTGCAATTACTGATGGGTCGGTGCCGGGAGCAACTGATAAAGAAAATATCTGGTCTGCCTTTCTTCTTACAGGAGACTTAAAAGGTGAAATACATAACCCCGCTTATTATTTCGAACAACAGGGTGATTCTGTAACCCAGGCGCTCGACAACCTGATGCTTACACATGGATGGTCACGATATGAATGGAAAAAAATCCTTTCGCGCGACTTTCCTGTATATAAATACAAAGACGGAAATTATTTATCTGTCAATGGTGTTGTGTACGATGAGCAGGATAAAGGTGCTGTGCAGGGAGGTTTTTTGAACATCTACCTGGAGTCAGGCGATTCTACCTCGAGGAATTATGAAGTACCGGTAGCAAAGGACGGTAAATTTATTATTGACTCTGCCGTATATTTTGGGGACTCAAAATTTTATTACACCTACACCACTTCACAGGGTAAGGTTCGCCCGGTAAAAATCCACCTGGACAAACAGCCAATCAATTTTCCTTACCAGGCATTATTCGGAGAGTTAAAAAATGATCGGTTTATTGCGATGCCGGCTTCGAAGCAGGTTGCAGAACAATATGACTGGTTGAAAAAAGATAAATCATCCGTGAAAGTGCTGGACCCTGTAGTGGTTGAGTCAAAAAGCAGCAAGAAACCCATCGACCAGGTAAATGATAAGTATACTACTGGGGTCTTTAGAGCAATGGGAAAGGTGAATTTGGATAATGTAACCCAACCTGCCAACGACAAATCTGGTAATGCTCTTGATTTTATTAAAAACAGGATACAACAAGTAGAATTGCAGGGCGGCAAATTTGTAAGCAGGAAAAATTTCAGTCTTAATTCCGGTCAGAAGTGGGCGGTAGATGTATTTATTGACGAATCACCAGCCAATCCTGCACAACTTCGTAATATGCGGGTAGATGAAATTGCCCTGGTAAAATATTTCGAAGCAGGGTTTGTGGGTGTGGGCAGCAGTTCGCCCGGTGGAGCTATTGCTGTGTATACAAAAAGAGGAGATAAACCACAACAACCAATTGATAAGCTTGAATTTTTTTCCAGCCAGGGATACTCGATCACCAGGGAGTTTTATAAACCTGATTATTCTAAAGCTGATCTAAAAAGCCAGATGCCCGACAAACGAATTACATTGTATTGGGACCCTAATGTGTTCACCGATTCGGAAACGACATCAGTGAAGGTAAATTTCTTCAATAATGATGTGGGTCGCAAATTTAAAGTTGTTATAGAAGGGTTTGATGTGAATGGTAAACTGGTGCACCTGGAAAAATGGATTGAATAAGGTTTATTTTTTAAGTGAACGGCCGGTATAAGAAGAATAGTCAGGCAACAATGCATCATATTCGCCGTGCATAAGCGGTGAAGTAAACATAAAATCTGCGGTAGCACGATTGCAGGCAACTGGAATATTATAGGTAGCTGATAATCGTAGCAATGCTTTTACGTCCGGGTCGTGCGGTTGCGCCTCCATAGGATCCCAGAAAAATATGAGTACATCAATTTTTCCCTCAGCAATTTGAGCACCGATCTGCTGATCACCGCCTAGCGGGCCGCTTAAAAATTTGGTGACTGACTGGTCAAGGGCTTCTTCCAGTAATGCCCCGGTAGTGCCCGTTGCATATAAACGGTGCTTGGCCAGGATGGTTTTATTATAAACTGCCCAATCGAGCAGGTCCGATTTTTTATGGTCGTGCGCTACCATCGCGATGCGTTTCCTGTTATTTAATTTTCGTGAGTTCATAATAGATATTTAAAAAAAATGCCTTGCAGGGGCAAGGCACTTCATTGATCATAAAGATATACTTATTACTTCAACTCAGCAGAAACTGTGATCTTGGGTTCTTTCGCAACTTTTCCAGCATCGATAGGCACACCCGTGATACCGTAATCAGCCAACTTGATTGAGAAATCTGCAGTGGCGTTAATTGTTCCACCCTTTACAACAATAGTTGCAGGAGTAGATACTTCTTTGGTAACACCTTTAATGGTGAGGTCGCCGGTAACCGGTACCGTGTAAGAACCATCTTTGCCAAAATTAACTTTTGTAAGGTCTGTTACTTTCCCCTTGAATGTAAATTTTGGGAATGCATCAGAGTTAAGCCAATTCTCGGCATTAAAATGCTCCTGTATTTTGGGGTTTGTAAAAGCAAAGTTTTTAACTGTGGCCTCAAAAGCAACGGTTCCTGATTTAGTGTCTACTGCAGCAATTACTGTTTTGTTTTCTGCTTTTGGCAATGCATCGATAGCAGTGCTGGCATCAAAGGCTACGGTTGCTGACGTGGTTGTTTTTTTCTGTGCAAATACAGCACCCGCGAGTGCCAGGAAAGAAAGAAATAATACTGTTTTTTTCATTTTTTATTTTTTATTAGATGTGTGATATATAGTTTTCTTAGTTGAGTGTAGACCGCTTGAAGCTGATAGAGGTTGCTTCCAGTATTTCACTATAAATTCCTCCACTACACGACCCTTTAACGGAAATTCTGTCGCCAGGTTTAACTGACTTAGCTTCAGCCAGATGCTGTTGTTGAAAGGCAAAAATTGCGTATGAGCCCGTAGTGGAATCGATAAATTTGATGTTAAGTGTTGTGTCGGCAGCTTCTATTTCAGAAACCGTGCCTGTAAGTGTTACAATTTTGTCAGTATACTTCTTATTGGCTGCGCTATCATCAGCAATAAACTCCTTTATAAAGCTTGTAGCGTCAACTGTGAAGTCCGCCTTCACGTTTTTAGTATCACCATATTTTTCCGTAGCGTAATACCAATAAACCCCTGCACAGAGAATAATGAGGGCCAGGCCACCAATGAGTAACCGTTTGCGCCAGGGATTCGATTTTTTTGCAGGTAATGACATATTATAATTATTAAACAGGCGGAATAGTTATTGGTTTATCACCGCTGGAACAAATATACAATGTTTAAACATTGAATTTAAATTTTCCGTGTAAAATATTTGTGAATGCGTGATTACCCAATGCAAAAGCCCCGTGGGTACGGGGCTCCTTACTTACTATCCCATCCACTCAACAACCGGATGGTTACCATTATTTTATGAAGCCTGCATTTCCTTTATTTTCTCACGAATTTTTGCTTCGATTTCTTTGGAAAGGTCAGGATTGTCGATTAATAACTGCTTTACAGAATCACGTCCCTGGCCTAATTTGTCGCCATTATAACTGAACCAGGAACCACTTTTCTGCACTATACCGAGCTCTGTGCCCATATCGATGATTTCACCATTCTTGGAAATACCTTCTCCGAAGATGATATCGAATTCTGCGGCGCGGAAAGGAGGAGCCACTTTATTTTTAACCACTTTTACTTTCACCCTGTTACCCACTGCTTCATCTCCGTCTTTGATTTGGGTAGAGCGGCGAATATCGAGACGTACGGATGCATAGAATTTTAAAGCGTTACCACCCGTGGTAGTCTCAGGATTGCCAAACATAACACCGATCTTTTCCCTAAGCTGGTTAATAAAAATACAGATGGTATTTGTTTTGGAAATAGTAGCTGTGAGTTTACGTAAGGCCTGGCTCATCAAGCGGGCATGTAATCCCATTTTGCTGTCACCCATTTCACCTTCCAGCTCACTTTTTGGAACCAGGGCGGCGACTGAATCGATCACCACTACATCAAGTGCACCTGAGAGAATAAGACGATCGGCAATTTCGAGGGCCTGCTCGCCATAATCGGGTTGGGAAATGAGCAGGTTGTCTATATCAACACCTAATTTCTGTGCATAAGCACTATCGAAAGCATGTTCGGCATCAATGATGGCGCACATGCCGCCTTTTTTCTGTGCCTCCGCAATTACATGCGTAGCAACGGTGGTTTTACCAGATGATTCTGGTCCGTAAATTTCGATAACGCGTCCTCGTGGCAATCCGCCAATTCCTAATGCGACATCCAGGCCGATTGAGCCGGTGGAAATCACTTCCTGTTGGTTATCTACTTTCTCGTTCATCAACATCACACTTCCCTTGCCATAATCCTTTTCAATCTTATCGATTGTAAGCTTCAAAGCTTTCAGCTTTTCACTATTAGTAGTTGACATATCGGTGGTTTTTTCTGTTTTTGCCATATTTCAAAGTTAGATTTTATACAATGCCGGTCTAAAAAACTAATTCACACACTCAACACCATGGGAATTTTCAAAACTAAGCATTTTAGTAAAACAAAGCTAATTAATTTGGAATTATTTTTCAAGGGAAAAAAACAATAGTTGACGTTGTTTTAAAGGAAGAGCGGTGTGAATGGATTTTTTTTAAGATCTTTTCCCGGGCATACATCATGCAGCCCAATAGGCAATAAGTTGCGAAAGCACCCCCACCAGCAAGCCTACATATACTTCTTTCTGGGTATGATCCGAAACCATAAATCGGGCAGTGCATACAACCCCGGTTATAAGTAATGCCACCGATACATACAACCCAAAACCGCTACCCCTGCCTATTGCGAGCAACAGAATAAACGTAGCCATCAACCCTACCGACATGGCATGCATGCTAATCTTCATATAGATATTCGCAATAAGACCAAGGCTCGAAGCAATCCATATCGCCATCGATAGTATCACCACCTCCCGCGTAAATTGAGGTTGGTTACGCAACACATACCACATGAAAAAATAGTATACCCCGCAGGCTATATAAGGAATGATCCGCTCTTTTTGTGTACGCAGAAAGATACTGTCAAGAAAACCCAGCCCCCTCGCAAGCAACACGGTCACCAATGGAAAAAAGGTATAGAAAACAGCGAATCGAATAATCGTGATTACTTTTTCCGCAGGCGTAAAACTTGCAAACAAATGGGGTTGCTGGCTTACCAGGAACCAGGAAATATATACCGGGATAAATAATGGGTGAAAAACATATGATATTACCTTGGCCAGTAGCTTTATTGGCGCTGGCTGTTCTATATATATACCAGGAGATTGCTCCCGTAATTCATTATTTTGGTCAACCACCAGATGGTCAGTCATATCCTGTAGATCATTTATGCAAAGTAAAGGATTCTATAAAAAGGGATTGGTTTTTGTATATTGGGGAGCCGATCCATTGATCCAACTTAAAAACCGGTCTGAGACCACTAATTGATAATAAATACATTCTATGAAGAAACTACTTGCAGGTTTTCTTCTGTTGTTTGCCGTTTACGGTACTTCAGCCCAAAAAAGTAATAAAGTAAAGTTACAGGCTACCTACGATGCCATCGTTGATGCAGGCATCGAAGAACCTGAGTTTGTAATGGCACAAAGTATCCAGGAGACGGGCTGGCTCAATTGTAAAAAATGCTGCCTCCAGTACAACAACATCTTCGGCTTCTACAAAAAAGGCAATAAGTGCATGCGTTTTGAATCGGAAAAGGAATGTATTAAATACTACAAAGACTGGCAGAAGAAACGCTACCCTAAATGGAAGAAAAAGCATCCCAAAGGAACCTATTATGATTTCCTGAAGCATATTGGGTATGCAGCCAATCCCACTTATAATAAAGAATTGAAAGTATTTGTAACCTGGGTGAATAAAAACCTGGTGAAGCTCAAGAGTGATTAGATAAAAGATAAAAGTT
>CBFGYO010000204.1:0-6039 GCA_965652975.1 uncultured Chitinophagaceae bacterium
ATAAAAGTTGTAACTATTCGAAGTCCCCGACTAGATACAACTTTTATCTCTTATAACTCTTTACGCAAACGCGCCACAGGTATATTGAGCTGTTCGCGATACTTGGCTACAGTACGACGAGCAATATTGTAACCTTTTTCCTGCAGCAGTTCCGTCAATCTTTCGTCGCTCAACGGACGTTTTTTATTCTCGGCTTCTATAAGGTCGCTCAGGATCTTTTTTACTTCCCTGGTTGATACCTCTTCACCACTTTCTGTACTCAGGGATTCGCTGAAGAAAAATTTGAGACGGTAGGTACCAAATTCCGTTTGTACAAATTTGCTGTTGGCAACCCGGCTGACCGTTGAAATATCCAGGCCGGTTTTTTCTGCAATGTCTTTTAAGATCATCGGCCGCAGTGTGGTTTCATCACCGGTCAAAAAGAAATCATGCTGGTGTTCCATAATAGCACTCATCGTGCTCAAAAGAGTATGCTGCCGTTGCTTGATCGCATCGATAAACCATTTGGCCGCATCTATTTTTTGCTTGATAAATAATACCGCTTCTTTTTGTCGTTTGTCTTTCTTGGCTCCGCGATCATATTCTTTTAGCATATCCCGGTAGCCTTCACTAATGCGAAGCTCGGGAGCATTGCGGCTGTTGAGCGTAAGCTCGAGTTTACCATTGTTATTAATGATAAAGAAATCAGGCACCACGTAGCTCTCGGCTTTATTGATCCCGCCTACATTGCCACCCGGCTTTGGATTAAGCCTGATAATTTGCATCATTACTTCCTTCAACTGCTCTTCATCGAGATTCAATCCACGTTGAATTTTCTCGTAATGCTTTTTTGTAAACTCATCAAAGTATTTGGAAAGTGCTTTTATTGCGGTATCTACTGGCTTACCCTCATCTTTTTGACGTTGCAACTGGATAAGAAGGCACTCCTGCAAGTCTCTTGCGGCTACACCCGGCGGATCAAACTGCTGTATCCTTTTAATAATAGCCTCTACCTCTTCTTCACTGGCATTTACATTCTGACGGAAAGCCAGGTCGTCCACAATGGCGGCGGTTTCCCTGCGCAGGTAGCCGTCCTCGTCGATACTACCCACAATTTGCTCAGCCATTTTTTGCTCTTTCTCGTCCAGCTTCAACAAGCCCAGCTGATCGAGCAATAACTCGTAAAAACTCGTTTCTGTTTTAAAGGGAAGTTGACGTTTATCATCCTCTTCGGGATAATTGTCGTCGCGAAGTTTATAGTCTGCTACATCATCGTCACCATCACTCACGTAATCGCTGACATCGATATTTTCATACTCGTCCTGGCTGCCGTCCATTTCTTCATATTCTTCATCGGCGGCTTCCGTAAACTCGTCTTTCACATCATCGTTGTCGTCATGCTTTTCTTCATCGAGCTCCAATGCAGGGTTTTCCTCCAGTTCTTCTTTTATACGCTCTTCAAGATTAGCTGTAGGTACCTGCAGCAGTTTCATCAATTGAATCTGCTGTGGCGACAGTTTCTGCAGTAATTTCTGTTGTAAGCTTTGGCTTAAGGCCATGTCCTCTCAGGTTTTTGTTGTGGCTGGCCGTAATTTTTCAAAAACCCGGCCAATTATCAAAAATCAGGCCGTAAATTTACATACAAATAGAATAATGATGTGCCAACGTGGTTATTATTTTCTTGTTGTGTTGTTTTTCGTTTTTAATTCCACTACTTATAGTCAGGAAAATATTCCCCGTTTTTACACACAACTACCGAATTCCGTCTTATCAAATAACAGTTGTAATGACTTAAAAGTCAAAACGAAGAACAGCAATTGTTATTCAATATACAGTTCATTATCCAGCCCACCTAAACCATTGTACGCCGGATTCTACATATCGCAGCTTGGCTTTTTTTGTAAAAAAGAAATTGCTGTGGAAAAATATTTGACAATTCCGTTACGCTTCAGGCTTGGAAGCCTTGAATACGTCAATTTCATGGAGCAGAAACCGAACGCGGGTAAATCGCGTTTTTAGGCGCTATGCGTTGTGATGAATAGTACAAGGGCCTCTTTCAACTATGCCAGACTCGTAGTAAAAACAGTTCTTACTGGGATCTGACTTCGGCTGTTTTCAATACCTGTGAAATTACAGCAATCATTTTTTCAGCCTTTTCATCGATTTGAGCATTGGTCCAGGCAAGGCTGATAGCAGTGGAAACACAACGACTCATGATTGCATCGCTGGCTGCGAAGTTTTTGTTGGCCTGCTCCACCACCCTTGCTTTCAACTCCGGGGAGAGTGCATTCAATGTGAGTGATTGTTTTAAATGATCCCATTTGCGGATATAATGCCAGTTGTTGTCATACCAGTAAAAATTGCCCGGTAGTATGCCCTGTGCTTTGAATGCAGCGATTACGTTTCTCGTTATTTCTTCGGTTGGGAGAAACCAGCTAACGAAACTGCAGCTATCACCATCAGGATCGGGTATGCGTCGAAATGAAATTCCGGGCACGGTAGCCAGTATCTTCTTCAGTCGCGCATGATTCTTTTTTTGTTGGGAAAGGAATTCGGGAAGTCTTTTGATCTGCGCGAGTCCAACCGCGGCATGCAGTTCAGAAATACGATAATTGTAACCAATGAAAGGATGAAGGTCCGCTCCGCGATCGCTGCCTTTATGATCGTGTCCATGATCTGTAAAACCATCGCAGCGGGAATGAACGTTCGCATCGTTGGTCATTACCACACCGCCTTCAGCGCATGTCATGGTTTTTACAAAATCAAAACTGAAGGTGCCGGCATCGCCAATCGTACCCAATGATTTTCCTTTATAAGTTGCCCCGATACTTTGACAGGCATCTTCAAGCAGGATCAGCTTATGCTCCTTACAAATAGCTAACAGCTCATCCATATCTGCCATGCTGCCACACATATGTACAGGCATCACAGCTTTTGTTTTTGAAGTGATTGCTTTGCGCACAGCCTGGGGGTCCATCGTGAGCGTATCATCTACATCTACCAACACGGGCACTGCTCCAACACTCAATACGGCTTCAAATGAAGCAACAAAAGTAAAAGAAGGTGTTATCACTTCATCGCCATAGCCGATGCCAAGGGCACTCAATGCCGTAGTAAGGGCGGCTGTACCACTCGAAGTGAGTTGGGCGTATTTACTTCCAAACACTGAGCATATTGCTTTTTCCAGTTCCACGGATTTCCAGATGCCCTTACGCGCTGCATCAAAACCATATCGCATCAGGATACCTGTTTCCAGAACGTCGTTTACTTCTTTTCGTTCTTTATCACTCCATAATTCATAACCGGGCATAATTGCAGATTTATTGGCAAAGGTAGTTCGGGAGAAGATAAAAGATAAAAGTTAAAAGATAAAAGTTGTATCCAGTCGGGGACACCGAACGAGGTACAACTTTTATCTTTTATCTAAACTAAGGATTATAGAATTGCCACTTCCCATCTGGTTGTACAAGTATGGCAATTTCGCTCAGGTCGCTTTCATTATTGTTTTTACCGACAGCGGTTACAACGTAGCGGTAGGAGAAATGTTGGGATGACAAAACATCATTTAATGTAAAGCCTTCTGGTGTGACCATGAATTTGGAGATGTATTTCGGCAGGTTACCAAACGGCTCGGTGTTGGATTCGGGAGCGTACTTATAAATCACGTAATATTTTATGGGTACCAGGTTGCGGGGATCGGGACGCACCGTAAGGGTTATCATCGAATCATTGTTGATTACGCGATCAACGATCGGTGCCCATGGTTTTTCATTATCAATCCAGCGCATGGGTGGAAGCAGGGCAGGGTATTTATAATAATTATCCTTTAAACTGTCGTTCCATCCATTAGGATTCCTGTTGAATGATTTGCTGCTAAAGTAAATGCTGCCCTGGATGTTTGGGTAGCGGCGCAATAGTTTTATCTGGTTTGGCAATTCGGTTGGATTTTTCCAGGCGGCACCTTTTTCATCAGCACGATAAATTCCATGCCCGATATAAATATGCCTACCATAGCTATTGCGGCTCCACCAGGCGAGTAATTTTTCATATGCAATTTTATCATGTCCGATCTCCAAATAAAGCTGGGGTGCTACATAATCAATCCATCCTTTTTCAAGCCACAGGAGAATATTGGCATATAGATCATCATAATTGGTTTGCGCAGCTTTACTATCACTACCCCTGGGATCTTTGTCTTTGTTTCTCCATACACTGAAGGGGGAAATACCAAAGCGCACGGTCTTTTTTTCTTCTTTGATTGCCTTGCTTAGTTTGCGGATGATGGAGTCGACATTGCTGCGGCGCCAGTCTTCTTTATCGAGTTTGGTTCCGGCACGGCTATAGGCAGCGGCATCGGGGAATTCTTTTCCAGCAATGCGGTACGGATAGAAGTAATCATCCATGTGGATGGCATCTATATCATAACGCTTCACGATGTCGCGTACTACATTTACCACAAATTGTTGTGCATCTTTATTAGCCGGATCGAAATATTTTTTATCACCATAGGTAAGAAACCATTCTGGGTGAATGCGGGTGATATGATTGCTGGCTATCGAAGCCGAGCCTATATTGAAGTTGGCCCGGTAAGGATTCAACCAGGCATGAAATTCCATGCCGCGCTTATGCGATTCTTCGATCATGAATTGAAGTGGATCGTAAAAAGGGGAAGGGGGTTGGCCCTGTACCCCTGTAAGCCACTGGCTCCACGGTTCATACTGAGAGGGATAAAATGCGTCGGCTGCGGGACGTACCTGCACGATTACTGCGTTCATACCATTGCGTTGGTGCATATCCAGCAATCGGATAAAGTCGGCGCGCTGGCTTTCGGGATTCCTGGTATCTCTCGCCGGCCAGTCGATATTATCTACCGTGGCAATCCAGACTGCCCGGAATTCATATTTTGGCTGAGCGTGGAGCGAAAAATTAATGACGAGGATAAGGATTAAGGTGGAAAAGACGGATCTGTTCATGTTCTCAATTTGGGATGTTACGTTCGTAAAACAATGCCAGCGGTAATATGTATTATCGAAGCCCCGCTTGCTAAGTAAAGGGTAAAAATACGTTATTCGCTGTTACGCAGCTTATCGAGCAGATCGCTTAATACGGCAGCCTCCTTTTCAGTCAGGTTGCTAAGTACACCATCTATTTCGGCCTGTCGATCATCGAGCCTTTCCAGTAGTTTTTTCCCTTTGTCAGATATAATTACGTCCACAAGTCGACGGTCCGATTTACAGATAACCTTTTTTACCAGGCCCTTTGTTATCAGGCGATCAACTATACGACTGGTATCACTCATCTTTTCCAACATTCGTTCGCGTATTTGCAACGTAGATAATGGTTTTGGAAAGCTGCCGCGGAGTATACGAAGTATATTGAATTGTTGAGGTGTAATGCCTTCGGCATCAAAGATGGGTTTGGTCCTGTCTTTCATCCACCCCAATGTATAGATGAGATTAATACCAGCTTTCTGGTATACGTTCCTGAATTTAGTTTGCTGAATATCTTTATCAATACCCATTTCCCGTGTTTGCATCTTTAATGCCACCTACATATGTAAGGACGGCGACGCCTTAGTAAAAGTAAAAAGTTTCAGGCTAAGCAACCTGCCCGGCCCAAAACTTTTTGAATGAATTGGCTGAACCGGCGCCTTAGTTGTTGTAATAAAATTTTTCTTCTACGATCTTGCCATTTTTCCAGCGCTGTACCGATATCTGCCTGTAAGTGCGCGTTCCAAAATCCTTGTGGGTGAAATCCATCCACCATTCCGTAACTGCCAGGTCATCGCTAATTACCGTATTTAGCACTTTTGCTCCGCGAAATTCGGTAAGACCGTTTACAAATCCTTCCTCGTATTGGCGGTTAACGTCTTTTCCAACGCGTACCGGGTAATCATTATCCTGCATTACTACGTCGTCGGCATAAAATTTTTCAAAGGCGTCGAGAATTTTTCCTTCCAACACCATCTGGTTGAGCTGGTCAACCTGCGTTCTTAAGTCTGACATGTGTAAAGTTTTAGTGTGTGATAAATTGAACAGCACAAAATTAATGTTGCAACAT
>CBFGYO010000205.1:0-6012 GCA_965652975.1 uncultured Chitinophagaceae bacterium
AAGAGAGAATTATACTGCTGCTGAAAGACAAAAATCTAACCATTGCGGAGATTGCGGATAAGATGGAATTTTCGAGCCGTTCGTTTTTCACTCGCTACGTAAAAAAACTGTTAGGTGTAACGCCAAGCGAATTCAGGAATCGATTAGCGTAAATAAGCAGAGTCTTAGCAAACTAATGGGAGAGTTTGAGCAGAGCTTAAAAAAGAACCCCTATAGTTCCCGGCAATGATGGGATGGGCATATAATACATAGAATTGTCTGATATGATCGCTATTTCCCAAATCATTGATTAACAAGTTCAAGGGTCGTACCCTATAAATAAGGTCTAGACCCTGCAGGAATTGGTTCGACATAAATCCACTGTGGGGCACCCTAGCCCCCTTCCGAGGGGGTTTTTCTTTTTCAATCTAAAGCTTAAACCCGTACTAGAATTGAGGCTAAACTTGAAGTTTAAAGCCGCCCGCTCATCGAAATATTATTATATTCTACTTTAATAATTCCGAATCATAAACATCCCCCGCCCTTCTGTCGTAATATATATTCCCTGGTTATTAATATTCACTGAACTTATGGGAGTATAAGGCTTGGGCAATAAATCCGAGAAATCTCGCCACTTTTTTGTGCCCTCTTTGTAAAAGACTCCGGTAAAGGGTGAACTTGCTACTATCTGTTTTGGATTAAACCTGTTGAAAGCAATCCATGATAAAGGATACATCGAGTTAAGAACTGACTGGTTTGCCCATACTACATTTAAAATATCACCACCTCGAAAAATCCGGTCAAGTGCATACTTACCATTACCAGATACAAGGTTTGTCAACTCTACATCTTTTTGAAATATTAGTCCACCAACTGCTGTACCATAATGATATATCCCATCCTTACATGATACATAGATTTCTGCTGGATCGTAAGGATTTACAAACACAGGCCCATGCTGCACCTGCCCGTTTATAAAAGGGACGATCTCAACATTATCAAGTCCTACAGCCGGCAGCCATGTGGCCTCACTTTTTTTCCTTTTGTAGAGTATTGGCTTTGAAGTTTGTTCACAAAGGAGAAAATAAGTAGGATCAGCATGTCCACCCGAAACCCAAAAGGCCTGGGGATTTGCAGGTAAATCATTGAACTCAATATTCCAGCCCACACCGGCAGATAAATTTATATCGGGGTTTGCCGCAAAAGTTGAATTCCGTAGGATAGCAGCGCCGCTTCCTGAACCCAATGGTCCGGGAACATTCGTTAATATACCATCTATCGCGAATTGTGCAGGGTCTTTTACATACTTAACTGGCAAGGTTGTTAATACTACAGCATCTAATAAGCCATTTACCTTTTCAGTAGAAAGTGTTTGAATAAATTGAAAACTTTTGGAGTTTCCATACATGATAGTTGTCGCACCCGGCTTTACCCCAATTGGTGTAGGACCTAATGCTTCAAGCACTGCACTCTGCAGATGCCTTGCTGTTACAATATACAGTGGATTACCCTGGTCGCCTTCAATTATATTTACATCGGTTGTGTTACTTATGGGCGACCAACTTGGCGATCCGATATTCATGGATCTATTCTTCCAGGCACCATTATCCTGGGTACCGTATCCATAGTGCTCTTCAATTGGGTTAGTACCCTGTACAGACGCTACAAACGCCCCGTGTATATGTTGTGTATGCAAACCCGCATTTAAATTCAAATATTTCTGTTGAATGGTCAAATTTATTGCGGTTTGCCTGTCATCCATTTTTACATAATACACGCCGCCATCATTAGACACCCAGGCGTAATGTCCCATGCGGTCAATTTGAAAATCCCAAATATCAGCATGGAATCCTGAGGGTTTTGTTTCACCACATATATCTGCATTTGCAATATTTTCCCACACTGCGGTGCCATCCTGGTTAATGCTGGTGGCTTTAAAAATGTTTTGTGCAGAACAATAGATCAGGTTTGTATTGCCTCCAATTTTATCTTGCAAATTAGCATTGCCAGAAAAGAAAGACTTCATAAATGCCCTTCCCCCTAGCCCTGTACCCAGTCCACGATCCCTTATGATTTGAAAATTCCATTGACTGTTTTGTTTATTGAAAACCAAAAATGAACTGTAATTACAAAGCTGTGGATTACTTTGCTTTCCTGTACAGGGGTCTATACCCTTATCCGGAGCAATACAGGGACCGTTAGGCGTCCGGGTCGCAGGCACATAGACAAATACACTATTTGTTTGTGGTACCTGCATAACGCAAATGGAATATAATCCTTCCCGCTCTCCGTTTGCAAAATTCTGCCCCGGGAAGTTGAATTGAATGGCAAACTCCTCCCAGCTTACACCATCGTCGCTGGATATAAAAATCGCAGTGCGGGTCCGGGCTACGATTAGGTCTTTGAAAGTCGCTATAGAAGTAAAACTTTTATTTACCGTAGATGCGGGAAAAGCAAACGAAGTTTCACCAACAGCTTTTCTTCCAATACCCACTGGTGTTGAAGTAAGAATTGTAGATTTATTAGTTATCACAATAGCATTTACGATATTATTGTTGCATGGCGTTACCTCGACTACAGACTTTCGTTGAAAAGTGTTGCCTCCATCAAACGACTCCCATAAGCCGCAATTATTATCGGTGATAGCGTCGCTCTTTCGCTCCCCAACCACAATATGGTTCGAATTCAATGGATCAATCGCAATACAATGAGCATACCGCGGTGATTTGGATAATTGCTTCCATTTGTTGAACGACCCGTTTTTATCAACTTCAGTTTTCCATACTCCCGAATTCAACCCGATACTATATAATGCGTCTTTGTCACCCGCCATATTTATCATCAGCCCGGCAGTTGACGAACCTCCAAAAGCAACGCCGTTGGCCCTGTCCGGACTAATATCTATCAGAGTGGGCCGACATGTTGAAGCAAGTAATCCGATACAGATTACAATAGCTACACGTGAAAAGTGACTTTTCATGTTCGTATTTTTAATTTTTAATAAAATTGCCTGTATAGACAATCGTACATTGACCAACGGCGAGCTACTAATATTGTCTTGAGTAAAACTTAAACAAATGCTTTCGCAGATACAGCTTTGTCATATAGTAAGGAGGAAAAAAGTCGCATATTGAAGGTATTGATTTGTTATTATGATTTTTACTTATTCTTAATTTGTACGTGCATGAATAAAATGAATTATTACAAACTCTACAATGAAGCCATTGATATTCAGGAGTGATTTAATTGAACGTTTATCAAGTTGGGCAGCGGCATACTACTAAAAGGGTATCTGTAATAAACGCCCTCGATGGGCTTAACCTACGATCATGCTCATTTATGCAAGTAAGCGCCTGCCATTCCGGGGTATTAATCATTATCCATAAATTGTGATAAAATAGTATCGATGCCTGATATAAAATGCCCCTCCTGCGGGCACGAATTCCCCCTTGAAGAAGCTGTTTCAGAAGAGTATAAGAAAGAACTCCGGGAACAGGTACAAGTGTATAAAAAACAAAAAGAAGAAGAGCTCGCCCGTAAGGAACAGGAATGGCAACAGCGTTTGCAAAAAAAAGAGATAGAGTTTTCTGAACAGATGCAATCGGAAAGGGCAAGACTGCGGGAACAACTCGAAGAAAATATCCGCAAAACCATCACCGGTGATTTTGAAAATAAGCTCCGCATCCTTGAATTAAATAAAAAGGAGAATGAAGAGAAACTAAAGGATGCGCGACAGAAAGAATTGGAGTTTCTAAAGATGGAGCAGGAATTAAAAACAAAGGAAGAAGAACTTGAACTGACCGTGCAGAAAAAATTGCACGTGGAACGTGAAAAACTCTCCGAAGAACTCCGTAAACTGGAGGAGCAAAAAGTGGCCGCAAAGGAAAATGAGTTTCAGCTTAAATTAAAGGAACTTGAAAAACAATTAGACGACCAGAAAAAACTGGCCGAAGAAATGCGCCGCAAAGCCGAACAGGGTTCAAGTCAACTACATGGCGAGATACAGGAGCTTGCAATTGAGGATATGCTCCGCTCCACATTCCCTTTTGATGAAGTAAAAGAAGTAGGTAAGGGAGTGCGTGGCGCAGATTGTATCCAGATAGTACGTAATAACTTTGGACAGGAATGTGGCAAGATCATTTATGAAAGCAAGCGCCGGCAAAATTTTTCCGTTGACTGGATAGAGAAATTGAAAGCCGACATGCGCAGCAGTGGTTCTGATATTGCCGTGATCGTTTCTACCGTGCTACCAAGGGATATGGACTGTTTTGGAATAAAAGATGGTGTGTGGGTATGTTCATTTTCAGAAGTGAAGGCACTTGCCGCCGTGCTGCGCGATGGTGTAATCCGCGTAGCCAGCGCCAACAGGAACCAGGAAAACCGTGGCGATAAAATGCATTTACTATACGACTACCTCACCAGTTCCGAATTTGCAGAACAATGGAAAGCCATCCGCGAAGGATTTATGAGTATGAAAATGTCGATCCAGCGCGAACGTGATACCATGGAAAAACTTTGGAAGTCGCGGGAAAAACAGCTTGAAAAAGTATTGCTCAACGCAGCGCATATCCGGGGCTCCATTGAAGGCATCTCCGGATTAGATTCCGTAGATCTTAATTTACTTGAATCAAGTAACGACACGACAGAGGAGTAAATCCATTAGTGCGAGATAAAAGATAAAAGTTTCGCATAAAAGAACTTTTATCTTTTATCTTTTAACTTTTATCTTTTTGTAAGTGTCCACGCCAGTACAAGCTGCTCAAAGTGTTTGTAATTAATAACGAGGGAGTGCTGGTTTTTTGTAAAGGTGCAATTGATAACCGAAGGATCCTGGTTGTTTTTCTCCAGAAGAATATTCTCCCGAAAATCAACTCCCCCATCCCCATACCATTTAAACACGGCTTCCTTGCTCGACCATAAGCGGGTGAGTAGAGGAATATCAGGTGCCTCCTGATTTAGATGAAACTGGTTTATTTCCGCAGGTGAAAGAAATTTATCTCGTATGCGGGCAATCCTGTCGACTGGAATTTCGATGTCGATACCTACCCTGTTACTATTACTTACGATGGCGGCTGCATAGTCGCCACAATGAGAAATGGAAAAATGAAACTGTTCGTCGGGTAGATAGGGCTTGCGTGTATCAGCAATCTGGATGAGCTCGTAAGGAAAGCCGGGATAAAGAAACTGGAGCAGGAAGCGGCCTGCCAGGTGCTGAAGCCGCTTGTGGGGATGCGTCACACTTCGCTGGAGAGGCACATTACCCTTAAAGAATTCTTCCGATTCTTCAATCTTCCAGATACCCAACCGGGTGGATTCGTTGATTTGTTGTTGAAAAAAAACCGGCATTCCACGAATTTAAATGGCAGATTTCAGACTACAGCTTTTAGATTTGCTGCGCCGTGAATAGGGACTGTAAAGATAGGTGGGGAAGTTTACGTATCGAAGTTGCATTTCGCGCAGATTGCGAGAAACACTGGCACTAAGGGAACATTCTAAATAAAAAAGCAAAATGATCTTATCCGATAAACGTATCCTCGAAGAAATTGAAAAGGGAACGATAAAGCTCAACCCGTACGATCGCGAATGCCTCGGTAGTAATTCGTACGACGTGCACCTGGGCAAATGGCTCGCTACCTATCGCGAACACATACTCGATGCTAAAAAACATAACGAGATAGAATATTTCGAGATCCCGGAAGATGGCTTTGTATTATATCCCCATATCTTTTACCTGGGCGTTACCCAGGAGTATACGGAAACCCACGCACACGTGCCATTTCTCGAAGGCAAGTCATCAACAGGCCGACTCGGTATCGACATTCATGCCACGGCCGGTAAAGGTGATGTTGGCTTTTGTGGTCACTGGACGCTCGAGATCTCCGTTAAACAACCCGTAAAAGTTTATAAGGGCATGCCCATCGGCCAGCTCATCTATTTCCCCGTCGACGGTGAGATCGAAGTAAAATACAACCAGAAGAAAAACGCCAAGTACAGCGGGCAACCGGATAAGCCGATTGAGAGTATGATGTGGAA
>CBFGYO010000206.1:0-5949 GCA_965652975.1 uncultured Chitinophagaceae bacterium
TGCCGGCATTGCAACGTAGCAGTATTATTAATGCTGATGTTCGCTATGAATGGTATCCACGCGCAGGCGAATTATTATCGCTTGGTGCGTTCTATAAAGATTTTACAAACCCGATCGAGCTTCGCCTCAATAGTGCAAGTAGCGCTACCAATAGAAGATATCAATACCAAAATGCGGAGAGCGCCCAATTGCTGGGTTTAGAAGCCGAGTTTCGTAAGGACCTGTCGTTTATTTCTAAGAACATGGACTGGTTGCAGCGTTTTTATTTCAATGGTAACGCGTCGGTCATACTTTCAGAAGTTACATTAGGAAATCTTGATGCGGCAGGTAATAAACTTCCTTCTACAGAACGTCCGCTACAGGGCCAGTCGCCTTACCTGGTCAACGCCGGATTTCAGTATGATAGTGAAAAAGGATCCAATTTCTCTTTGTTGTATAACCGTATTGGGCAACGACTTGTATTAGTCGGTAATGCCGACCTGGGAGATATTTATGAAAAACCCCGCGACCTGGTCGATTTCCAGGTAAGTCAGAAAGTGATGAAAAAGAAAGGTGAAGTGCGCATAACTGTCGGCGATATCCTTAACCAGGCCATTGCAGCATATGAGAACAGGGATAGCAAAAAATCATTTAATGGTAGTACCGATAAAATTTTCAGCAGTTACAAGCCAGGTACTACAATCACATTGGGCTTTACGTATAATCTTGACCTTAAGTCGAAATAAAAACAACTAAATATTTCAAACCAAAAATAAAATGAAAAAGATAATCCTGGCATTTTCTGTAGTTGCCATTGCGTTTTCAGCCTGCGTAAAGGTAGAAATTGATGATTCGGTTCACAATGGGGATGGCACAACTCCTACAGGTTGTACCGGTACCAAGCAGGAACAGATTATTTGCAGTAAAGTGATATCGGGCGTATTGAATGAAAACGTAACCCTGCCCAAAGGAAAATATACCTTGAAAGGCTATGTATTTGTAAACAACAGGGCCGTGCTTACACTGGCTCCCGGTACTGTAATCGTTAGTGATACCATTCAAAAAGGCGCGCTGATAGTAGAAAGAAATTCCCGCCTATTTGCAGAGGGTACCGCTGCTGAACCCATCGTTTTCACTTCAGGAAGAGCACCCGGCAATCGTAAACCTGGTGACTGGGGTGGAATCGTACTGTTGGGTAATGCACCTACCAACAGGACTACCACACCGATAATAGAAGGAGGAATAAATGCCGAGTATGGCGGTTCTGTCGTCGCCGACAATAGTGGTTCACTTACCTATGTGCGCATTGAATTTGCCGGGATTGCTGCAGATCCTAACTCTGAAATCAATGGTCTTACTTGTGGTGGTGTAGGTAGTGGTACTAAACTTGAAAACATCCAGGTGTCATATGGTAATGATGATGCGTATGAATTTTTCGGTGGTACCGTAAACGCAAAGAATATTATCGCGTTTGCAACTGCTGACGATGATTTTGATTTCGACTTTGGTTATACGGGTCGCTTACAATTCGGTATTTCATTGCGCGACCCGCTTTGGGTAGATGGTGGCGATGCTGGTAATGGTATTGAGTGCGACAACGACGGGTCAGGTACTACTGCATCTCCCCGCACACGGCCTCAATTAAGCAACTTTACTTTCTGCGGTCCTAATGGTGCTGCCGGTACTTTGGCTAATCATAACTTTAATACACGCTGGCGCCGTTCCACCCACTTCCTGTTGCGCAATTCGATCCTCATGGGATATGCCAAAGGCGGTTTCCAATTTGAAAGTGATTCCACTGCACAGTCATATATTGACGGACGTTCCAAATTCCGTCACAACCTCGTTCATGCCGTAGTGGAACCATACAAAGTGTCAAGCACTTCATTAATTACGGCTGCTACTGTAAAATCAACAGCGGAAGGCGTTGATAGCTGTAAGACTTATACAAGTGCATCAGACATTATGCTCGAGAATCCCTTTAATCTTGCTGCTCCTAATTTTATGCCTAAAGCTGGCAGCCCGGCTTTGGGTGCTGATGTAGCAAGTTTTTATCAGTTACCTAATTTCACAGTTACAACATACGTTGGTGCAGTGGGTACCACCAACTGGCTCCAGGGTTGGACGAGCTTTACACCACAAACGAATGTGTACTAAATTTATAATCTTTCAATAATCATAGCCGTTTACGCAAGTAAACGGCTTTTTATATCCATATGTTAATGTCCAAAATAAAATTAGTAGTTATTATCCTGCTTTCAGGAGTATGTTTATCAGGTTGCAACGCGCATGAAAAAAAGGCAGCTCCAACGAAAGAAGCTATCATAAATGGAATTTCGCTCGACCAGCGATTAGAAGCTACTGATAGCATGGTGATCGTATTTTATAAAGATCCCTATGGAAGTGATTCAATACGGTATACCAGATATTATACACAGATCACAACGACCAATACAAAAGATATTGCGGCTATGCTTGAGCAGGCAAAGCTGCCATTGCAACAGGAAGAGCAAAGGGATGAATGTCGTAACGAGGGAAAGATTTGGTGCTTTACTGATGGTAGGGTATTTCAAACATTGTATTTCAGCACGCGGTGCGACAAGTGTTGCCACCTGTTGCTGCTTAAAGACGGAAATTTCTATTATGGAGAGTTAGGATCCAATTTTACCAACTGGCTTGCAATGATAAAACCGCAATCAAAAGATCCTGATTCGTTATTGGTAATTAAATAAAAATTTTCGTACAATTATTTTTGCGGGGGCGTATACGCATATGCTACTTCATATGACTTCTTCCTTAGTTCAGGAAGCAGTTGACCAATATTCAGATCCTGTTTTTGAGGTGTGGGTTCACAAACAGTATATTCAAGGCCATTATAAAGGATAGATTTTCCTATTGGTTTATCGAATTTTACGGCTACGGTAACATGACGTGGATATGCAAGCACGATCATTGGCAGGTTATATATTTCCTTTACAAGAAAGAAAAACAAAGCAGCCCGGTCTTCGCAATCACTTTGTTCATATAAAAGTGTTTGTTCCGGGGTAAGGCGTTTTTCATTCCCAAAATTTTCCGAGTCTGATTCAAACTTAAATGCATTGCGTGTAAAATGCATGAGATAGTCCACTCCATTCTTTACAGACATGCCCGCAATATTTTTTTTCAACGCGGGTATCAACGAACCGTAGGTTTCTTTGCTCAGCGGTATATTGAAATAGGACTCATAGTCTACAACTGGATAATTATTGAATAGGGCATTCACCTGTGGATTGAGCCGAATTTTGAACTGGTAGTTTTGCTGGAAATAGGTAAACTGAACATTCTTTTCCTGGTAAAAGGCGGGTTTAAAATCCGGGATCTGCCTGATCTTATATGAAAATCCTTTTGTTGCCTCTGCAGGGTGAGTTGTTATTTCCGTAAAGGACGCCTTGTTGAAATCAATGCTTCCATAATCATGATAATTTAAACATACATACTGTTTTCCATCACGGATGCGTGATGGTATGTTGTAAATATTTTCATCACATTGGATATAGAATAAAACCTGGTCGCGAGACATGGTGAGCGTGGCATTATAACCCGATTTGGTTAGCAGGAACCATTTATAAAGAGTATAGCGATGATAATTAGCAGCCTTTGGGCTTATTTGTTGGGCAGTCTTGCGAATTAACTGGTAGTAGAGCCAATCGTCTAGCTCAAACCGGGATCTACATGCGAGTAATGTTTCAATTAGTGGCTGATATTGCTTATCATTTAATTGCTCGTAAAAATGCTGGACAGAAGCCTGGGTGAGTGGTTGATCAAAGTCGACAAAATCAGTTTTTTGGAACGGGACACTAATTGTTTCCCCAAGGAATTCAAATTGCAATGGGGTATTACTTTCCTGGGCTGTGACTTTTAATGGAAGCGCGTAACAGGCAAAAAGACAAATTAATATGAAGCATTTTAGTCTCATGAAAGATCATCACTAATAAATATACAAAACTTAACAATGAGATAATATTAAGTTTTTGGCTAATCCGGGAATTTTAGGTTTATGAAGAGGTGGTTAATCTTAATGTGCACATAACCCTGAGGTAACAATGGCATAATAAGCAGATTGAATCTTTACATCAGTTCTTTACTACCTCGACGTCCCACTCGCATCTCATGTGTTAGCAATCGTTAATCGGGATTAGTATTCTCATGCAGTTACCACCCTTGGCGGACAGGCCCTGGGTGGTTTTTTTTGTGCCGAATCAGACTTCACATTTATTGGGAAGGAATTGCCGGAATTAATCTGAAAGTGTGGAAATGTGGCACTGAAAAATGTATGAACATATCATCCAATGAGGTAACCCTACACAGCATTTCCACACCCGATAGCTATCGGTTTCACATTCACTACATGGCACTAAGTGTTTCCAGGCCTGGGTTTGCTCTGGCACAATTACTGTTTGTGAAAAATGGTATGAACATATTTTAATAAACCAGCCAATATGAAAAAGAAAATAAAGGACCGCCACCTCGATATTCCTTCAGAAGCGAACCGTGACAAACATATTAATTTCGTAGCGATTGAGAATAATGAAATAGATCCATCGCTTTTACCTTCTAATGGGCCTTTGACTGCAGGGGAGGAGGATCGTGAATTTAAAGAGAATGGCAAGAAAAAAAAGAAAAAGGACTGAACGGGTAGTGTTGCCATCAACGAGTACCTTAATTTTTACCTTAAAAATTTAATTATGTCGGGACGTGCAGGAAACAATAAACAAGGATCAGGCGGTAGCGGATCCAATAAGCAAAGTAGTCAGCCGTTTGTAAACGAGAGTGGAGCACAACAGCTCGGAGATCACAATCGAAATCAAACAGGCGGTGAACCTTCTGTAAAAAAGCCAAAGTCTACAGATGTAAATGCCGACAGGAATGCGGCTGTGGCTGTAGGTAAAGTGAAGACACCAAGAGTAGGGGAACGACAGTTTAATTTGGTAGTGGATGATGTACCCTATATGGTAAAAGCTACACCCTTTACATTCAATACAGAAACCCGTTATTATATAAGTGTGAACGAGGGCGAAGAGCATGTTTTTACCTGGGATTCCGAGTTGAGCAGGTTAAGGGCGATCGATGATGAGGCTTCCATATTGCCTGATGCGCTGGAAGAAGCAATTAGTACGCGATTGCAGTCGAGGTAAGATATTTAAAAGTTACAAAAGCCAAAGTCTTTGTGCGTTTTTTTACCACATAGCCACATAGATCATCATAGTTTACACATAGCCTATGATGATCTATATAGCTATGATTCTATGTGGTAAAAAAGCGATCAAGTAGAACTTGCGGATAATAGAAAATGACTAATCAAACTAGTAAACTTTTATCTTTTAGATTTTATCTAATCTTAATCCCTTCGCCTGTCAAGTGTAAACCCTATAGTAGTCCCAATATCTTCCCGGCTGCGCACATGTATGCTTTGTCCATGCGCTTCGACGATATGTTTACAAATGGCGAGACCCAGTCCACTTCCGGTAACGTCGATACTGCGACCTTCCTCTGTACGATAAAATCTTTCAAATACGCGGGCAAGGTGCCGCTCGGGGATACCGATACCATCGTCGCTGATCTCGACAAGAATGTGTTTGCCATCAGTATTATACATGCTGGCCACTATGCTGCCGCCCGTCTTACCATATTTTATGGAATTTTCCACCAGGTTCGTCAGTACCTGCCTGATCTTTTCCTTGTCGGCATGTACAGTGAGTGGTGACTCGCAACCTTTTTTGATACTGTATTTTATTTGCCGGTCGTCTGCCTTGAGAGATAGAGTTTCGAATACTTCACGCACCAGGTCCTGGATAAAAAAATGCTGCTTGGATAATACCAATTCACCACGTTCAAGGCTGGAGATTTCATCGAGGTCATTCAGGAGGTTACTGAGTCGCTGAACGTTTTTTGCTGTCTTCTCTAAAAATTTTTTGTTTACTGCAGGGTTTT
>CBFGYO010000207.1:0-5866 GCA_965652975.1 uncultured Chitinophagaceae bacterium
ATTACCATTTGTGGACGCAGTAGGCTCGGCCTGCTGAAGATATTTGCGGATTGTAAATGCGGTAACATTCCTGGTTATTGCAGGAAAGAGGTGATAAGCCAGGCCAAGAAAACCTGCGGCTGCTCCAATGGTAACTTTGTTCCTCGGCCGCTGAGCAATCTGAATGACCTTCCTTGCTACTTTACGTGGATCATAAACAGGCGGAGCGGGCTTGAGTACCTTGCCGGTATAATTAGCCGCATGTTGAATACCCGGCGTATCCAGGAAACCCGGATATAGATCACACACATGGATATGCGGATACCTGTTCAATTCACCTTTCAACGCTTCAAAGAAACCGCGAAGACCAAACTGGTAGAATTCAATGAAATCTATGGAAAAGGTAAAGGTGAGGTGAAAACTACTACGAAGAAAACGCGTCGTGCAGGTGGAAGCCGTAAAAAAACTACGGAAACACCCGCAACTGAAAAAACAGAAGCGGCAAAAACGGAAGAATAGTTGAACCTTATAAATAGTTATTAAGACCCTGGCATTTGGCAGGGTCTTTTTTTATTTTGGTACCCAAACAAAACAAACCACACATGACCAAAACGATGTCCCTCCTTTTAGGGCTCACCCTGTCATTAACTCTTATGGCAAGGGTTCCCGACGATTCTCTCAAAAACATAATTGATGCAATGAGCCGGATGGATTCCATCGAAAATGCATTGCACTATAAATCCGGGAAGATTGAACTCAATGGTGGCATGGCCTCCATCAACATTCCTGCAAATTTTAAATTCCTCGATGGTACAGAAGCCAAATTTGTGCTGGAAGATCTTTGGGGCAATCCTCCAGGCAGTACTCCGTTAGGTATGATATTCCCAACTTCCAGTGGTGCTACCGATGATGGCGGCTATGCATTTGTAGTAATGTTTGAGGAAATGGGTTTTGTAAAAGACGGCGATGCTGACAAAATCAATTATGATGACCTGCTAAAGGACCTGAAGGAAAGCAGCATAAAGGAGAACGAAGAGCGCCAACGTATGGGCCTGATGACGATGAACCTGGTAGGTTGGGCAGCCAAACCTTATTATGATAAGGAACGAAAAGTGCTTCACTGGGCCAAAGAATATACAGTGCCCGGACGTGATGTAAATACTTTGAATTATGACATCAGGGTATTGGGCAGAAAAGGTGTGCTCACTTTACAGGCCGTTTCAGCAATGGACCAGCTTGATAGTGTAAATAATCATATCAGCGACGTGCTGGCAATGGTAAAATTTAATGAAGGCCATCGATATGCCGATTTTGACTCGAAGACCGATGATGTGGCAGCATGGACGATAGGTGGGTTGGTAGCAGGAAAGGTGCTGGCTAAGGTTGGATTTTTTGCAGTGATCATGAAGTTTTTAAAATTTATCATTATCGGGTTAGGTCTGGTGGGTGCCGCTGTCTGGCGTTTTATCACAGGCAGAAGGAAGAAAGAAGAAGAATTTGTTTATCAACCACAACCCGCGCCGGATCAAAATAGCCTTCCACAATCGTAAACCGAAGGAGGCAGATAAAGATAAAAACTAAAAGATAAAAGTTGTATTAGTTCGGCACTGCCCGAATTAGCAGCTGCGAGCGGCGAGTCGCCAGCCATGAGCAAGAATCAAAGCTCGTAGCCCGAGGCTCGAAGCTCGAAGCTGTCGAAACTTTTATCTTTTAGTTTTTATCTTTTATCTATTGCTCCGCGTGAAACCATTGCACTTTTATGAGAATGCATTATTTTCACTTACTATCATTGCCTGCCATGCCATTATGAATGTTTAAACAAAAGATATGGATCATTCTTCCAATAGGGGCCTGCAGCAATTTCGTAATGAGGTAGGAATTAAATTCCAGCTCTACAACAGCCTTTTTACATCATTACCCTTTCACCGCATCGAAAAAACCGGCATTCTTTTATCATTACTTTCCAATAACTGTGAAGAAGGTTATAAGAAAAAACAAAGCCCGGTTGAGATCATCGAAGATTTTTTTAATAAACACACTACGTATACCAAAGAGAATGAACGGAACGACCTCCTATTTCGATTTGTTCAGTATGTAGAAAGACAGGTGGTACTGTTTGACGCATTAGAAGACGCTGCATTCAAAAACGTGAATGATTTAAATGGTGTCGGCACCTTAAAGCATCTTGAATCCGAAGTATTGCAGTCCAATAACGAGGAGCAACTGGCTGCAAAATTGAAAGACTTTGCAATCAGGCTCGTGCTTACTGCGCATCCCACACAATTTTATCCCGGCGCAGTCCTCGGCATCATCAACGACCTGTCGCGTGCATTGACCGATAATAATACCAGCCTGGTAAATACTTACCTCCAACAACTTGGGAAGACGCCATTTTTCAAAAAGAAAAAACCAACACCATATGATGAGGCGATCAGCCTCGTGTGGTACCTGGAAAATGTCTTTTACCCCGCCGCCGGCAGGATCATTACCAACCTGAAGTCGCAGTTTCCTCATGCAGTAGATGAAAAAAACGCCGTGATACGTATGGGTTTCTGGCCCGGTGGTGACAGGGATGGAAATCCCTTTGTTACAAGCGATATAAGCCTGCAGGTAGCTAATGCGCTTCGTGGAGGCATTATCAAATGCTATTACATGGATGTGCGCCGCCTGCGCAGGAGGCTCACTTTTGAAGGCGTGGATGTTTTACTGGCAGGACTGGAAAATAAATTATACAACAACCTTTTTATACCGGGCTACAAAACAACATTGACCCGTGAAGAAATACTGGAAACCCTGCAGGAAATCAAACGTATCATCATCCACCAGCATAATGGATTGTTTCTCCATATGCTGAACAACCTGATCAATAAGATCGAAGTTTTTGGACTTCACTTTGCATCGCTTGATATTCGGCAGGAAAGCAGTGTACATGGCAAGTTGCTGGAAGCAGTTATGCAAAAGCAACAAATTGTTGAGGGCGATTATACAGGTTTTACAACGGAGCAAAAAATTGCTGCGCTCGGATCTATCAACACAGTAGTAAGCCCCGAGCTGCCTGATGATCCCATTCACCAGGATACTTTACGAACAATTGCAGCAATACGCGATATACAACATTACAACGGTGTGGAAGGATGTCACCGGTATATCATCAGCCAGTGCAAGACTGCACTCAATGCGATGGAAGTATATGCATTGTTTGTCCTTTCGGGCTGGAAGAAAGAGGAATTGAATATCGATATCGTCCCGCTATTTGAAACAATCGACGATCTCCAGGATGCAGCAGGGGTAATGCGGAGTTTGTACACCGATCCTGTATACAAGCAGCACCTGTTGCGCAGGGGCCAACGTCAGACAATAATGCTCGGGTTTTCGGATGGTACTAAAGATGGTGGCTACCTGATGGCCAACTGGAGTATTTATAAAGCCAAAGAAGAATTGACGGAAATATCACGAATGTATGGTATTGATGTAGTGTTTTTCGATGGTCGTGGTGGTCCACCCTCACGTGGAGGCGGTAAAACCCATAAGTTCTATGCTTCGATGGGACATAATATTTCCAACAAGGAGATTCAGTTGACTATACAGGGCCAAACAGTAAGTTCAAATTTCGGAACGGTAGACGCCGCCCAGTACAATATTGAACAGCTATTGAATGCCGGCATTACGAACGACCTCTTTTCGGCGCGCAATACTACACTTAGCGACGAAGAAGAATCATTGCTGGAAGATTTGTCTGAGGCAGGGTTCAATGCATATAAGCAATTGAAGGATCATCCATACCTGGCAGATTATCTATTGCAGGCGAGCCCGCTGCGCTTTTATAGTGAAACAAATATTGGCAGCCGTCCCTCCAAACGCGGAGCGGCTTCCGGTCTTTCGCTGAAAGATTTACGCGCTGTACCATTTGCCGGATCCTGGAGCCAGTTGAAGCAAAACGTTACGGGATATTATGGCGTGGGCTCAGCTTTAAAAGAAATGGAAAAGAAAGGCAAGCTCCCGGCATACCAGCAATTATATCGCGAATCACTCTTCTTCAAAACCCTGCTGGATAATTGTGAAATGGCAATGATGAAATCTTTTTTTCCGCTTACATCGTTCCTTTCAGGACATAAGCAATTCGGCGAAATATGGCAAATGATCTATGAGGAGTTTGAGCTCACAAAAGAATATTTATTCAAACTTTCCGGGCACACCGACCTTATGTCGGATTACCCGGTGGAACAGTTGTCAATACAAATGCGGGAAAGGATCGTGTTGCCACTTGTAACCATCCAGCAATATGCGCTGACAAAAATCAGGGAGTTTGAAGAGCAATTGATCCAACCGCCAGTTAAAGAAACCTACGAGAAGCTGGTGATGAGGTGTTCCTTCGGAATCATCAATGCTGGGAGAAACTCCGCTTAGAGAGCTTCGAGCTGCGTGCCTCGAGCCCCGAGCGAGAATGCAAAGCTCGCAGCTCGAGGCTCGCAGCTCGAAGCCCAGATTTAAGAACTTCACAACGTCCAATAGATTATTTTTGCCCCTCAAATTTTAGTGTATGAGCAAAGTAAATATTGGCCTTGTACAGATGAGCTGTACCGACAAAAAAGAAGAAAACCTGGCCAAAGCAATCGCAGGAATAAGAAAGGCGGCAAAGGCGGGCGCACAGATCGTTTGCCTGCAGGAATTGTTTACTTCGCTGTACTTCTGTGATACCGAAGATTACGAGCATTTCAAACTGGCGGAAGCGATACCGGGACCGTCTACCGACGCTATACGCGAGGTAGCAAAGGAGGTGGGAGTAGTGGTTATCGCTTCACTCTTTGAGAAAAGAACACAGGGAATATATCACAACACAACCGCAGTGATCGACGCAGATGGAACTTACCTTGGCAAATACAGGAAGATGCATATTCCTGACGATCCCTCTTACTATGAAAAATTTTATTTCACACCGGGTGATCTTGGTTATAAAGTTTTCAAGACAAAATTTGCAACCATCGGAATACTTATCTGCTGGGACCAATGGTATCCTGAAGCTGCACGCATCACATCGCTGATGGGTGCAGAAATATTATTTTACCCCACAGCTATTGGTTGGGCCACTTCGCAGGATGATGCAACCAATAAAGAACAGTATGGTGCATGGCAAACGATACAGCGAAGCCATGCCGTAGCCAATGGCGTGCATGTTGTAAGTGTGAACCGTGTAGGCTTTGAACAAAACGGTGCGATGAAATTCTGGGGTGGATCATTTGTTGCCAATCCATTTGGAACAGTAGTTTACCAGGCATCGCATGAAGAAGAGGAAGTGAAAGTAGTGGAGATCGATACATCCAAAACAGATCAATACCGTACGCACTGGCCCTTCCTTCGCGACAGGAGGATAGATTCTTATCAACCCATTACTAAAAGATATATTGACGAGGAAAGCTAACTTAGAACAGATAAAAGTTAAAAACTAAAAGATAAAAGTTGTATAAGGTCAAAGACTCCGATTGAATATCACTTTTATCTTTTAACTTTTATCTCTTTAACAAGGGTCACCATAGATCATACAAAAAACCATGACCATACCTTCAGATCTTGTTACACCAAAAAAATTAGGATATTACTTTCCTGCGGAATTTGAACCGCATGCGGCCACCTGGCTTAGCTGGCCGCACAAAGAGGCATCGTGGCCCGGAAAGATTCATTCCATTTATCCATACTATGCACAATTTATCCGCGAGTTGGTAAAAGGCGAACAGGTAAATATTAATGTGGTAGATGAAGCGATGAAGCAATTTGCATTGAAGCACCTGGAGACGGCTGCTGTAGATGTGAGCCGCGTAAAGTTTTATTTTCATCCAACTAATGATGCATGGTGCCGCGATCATGGCCCTGCTTTCCTTATTAACCCAAC
>CBFGYO010000208.1:0-5845 GCA_965652975.1 uncultured Chitinophagaceae bacterium
TAGACTGAAAAACTAATGTTGAATTTGCCGGAACGCTAATTTCATAACTGCCATCACTGCCTGATACAACGGCCGTCTTGCTTCCTTTGACCTGTACGGTTACGTTTGGCACAGGGTTTTTAGTGGTATAATCGGTAACAACACCTTTTATACTGGATTGCGCGTATGATGCAAGGCACCATGTGACGAGCGCAAATACCATGAATAGAATTTGTTTGCTCATAGCAAGTGTTTTGGTTTAAAAAATTTTCTATTTACGCAAAAGATTGTTTACGACCTGCTGAGTTTTCGATGTACCCAAGATCATTTTTGTGAATGATGAATAAGTCCGAAAAAAAATTGAAATAAGCCTTACAGTGCCAATTTGCATTGCGTTTTTATGTCGAAATCTGCTGCTTTCTATTTAAAGGCACAAACACAACGACTTGGGCATGCGAAAAACCTTCCTTTTGTAAACATAAATAAAAAAAAAATACAGAAATATTTAAAATTCCCGCAAAAAACCGCAGAATGATGCAAGTATCGAAATGCTAATAAATAATGCATTTGTCGTTAGTCTAAACAGGGATTATTGTAAACGTTGGTCGTTCGGGTCCGCGACCGCTGCGGTCATTTTTTTGGCTCAAATCATTTGATAGTTTTCATTTTTGTACTATCTATTTGATCACGTAATTGCCATTAACTGATTTTAACTCCGTGTCGGTAAGCTTACACAACAAATGCAAAGCTTGTTCTACCCCGATATCTTTTTTAAATGACGTTGAAATGTGCAAATCTTTTAGCGCTTTATCAGCCAGTGTAATATTGACATTATATACTCGCTGCAGGTCCGCAATAATTGACGACAATATTTCGTCATCATAAACAATAGTTCCTTGCTGCCATGCTGCTATTTCTGAAAGAGGAACCGTACGTTCCAATGCCGTCGCTATTTCTTCTTCTTGAACTTTCAATTGTTGTCCCCTTGTAAGTGTGGCTATCCAGCCATCGGGGCGGCTCACTTTTACACTACCCCTGCTTACAGACACCGTAATATTCTTTTCACCAGGATATGCTTTAATATTAAAGGCAGTTCCCAGTACGGTAGTGGATACCGTACCGGTGTGAATGATGAAAGGAATTTTATCTGCATGTTTTACATCAAAATAAGCTTCGCCCGTAAGCGTCACTTCCCGTTTGTTTTGTCCAAAATGATCAGGGAATGCCAAAGAGCTGGCAGCATTCAGCCATACTGATGTACTGTCTTCCAGTAATATGAATTTATATTCTGACCTGTTCGTACTTTTTGTGGTGGTCGACGACAATGCGCCTCGCTGACTGCCGGGAGAATTTTTTCGTATGAAAAGTATGGTGGCCGCCATTAATATCACCATCGCTGCTATACTCGCCCAGCTTTTCCAGTGGTTTTTCGGAGGTAATTCTTTCACGGGGGCTGCGGGTAATAATACAGGTTCATTTAAGAATAATCTGCCTTTTTCATCTACATGTGTGGCAGGCGAACCGTCTTCATTCAGATCATTATACAACCGGTTGATACAACTCCGTATCGCTTCATCGTGACCGGATACATTTATATAATGAAAAAATTCCTCTAGCTCCTTATATGTGCAGGTATTATCCGTATAACGCCTGAAAAGGTAACGCAATCTCTCCTCCATAATTGATCGGGAATTACTTCTTTTTATTTGAAGACGAAGCTTAGCGACAATGTTCCTATTGCAAACAAAAAAAATTAGAAAAATAGTTTGGTATTCCTGGCTAGGAACTTTCGCACAGACTGCATGGCAGTGAAGAGTTGGTTTTTAACCGTGTGCCTGGAAATCTGTAATTCATCAGCTATCTGCTGGTAGTTGAGGCCATCTTCTTTATTCAGTTTGTAAATGAGCCTGCGTTGCGGTGGCAGTTCGTTTATAGCCCTTTGTATGATCAGGTTATATTCCTTTGCAGCCACATGGAGCTCGGCTTCATTAGTAATTTGTTCTACCTGTTGCCATATCTGGCTTCTTAGCCGGCCGTCGGCAGCTACTTTGCGAAGAAAATCTATCCCCTTATTTTCTGTTAACCGGTAGAGCCAGGCTTCCAGGTTATGAATAGCATCGAGGTTATCCCGTTGCTCCCATAGTTTCATAAATACATCCTGGATTGTGTCTTTGGCTACCTGTTCCGATTTAGTAAGTCGGAATGCCAGTTGGTATAGACGATGTTCATACTTCCTGAACAACCCGGAAAAGAGAACTTCCTGGGTGGTTACTTGGTTATTATTATTGGATGCCGGACACAAATTTGCATGCAGTTATTGTTTCTAAAATAAGGAAAAATTAAAATGAAAAAACATGCTATGGATAAAAGATATAACTGCAAAAACCTGCACGGCAAAAAAATGAGGCATGAAAAGCTTTCGTTTCAGGGAAATTTTAATGCATTTTCCAGTGGGTGGGCGGGCTATATCTTTTTGCAGTGTAGCTTTGCTATCCCATTCTATTTCAAAGCGTATATTCATTAATTAATAAAAACGACAGTTATGGCATTTACCTTATCACCGCTTCCATATGCAGCCGATGCACTGGAGCCACATATCGACAAGCAAACGATGGAGATCCACCATGGCAAACACCACCAGGCTTATGTTGATAACCTTAATAAAGCGATCGCGGGCAGTGAAAATGAAAATAAATCTTTGGAGGAGCTTATAGCAAATGCCGGCAAAATTTCACCTGCCGTTCGCAATAACGGCGGTGGACACTGGAACCATACTTTTTTCTGGGATAGCCTTGCTGCTAATGCCGGTGGCAAACCTACGGGCAAACTGGCTGATGCAATCAATAGTACCTTTGGTTCTTTTGAAGCTTTCCAGGAAAAATTCAACACAGCTGGTACCACACGCTTCGGAAGTGGTTGGGCATGGCTGATTTTAAAAGATGGTAAACTCGAAGTAAGTTCTACACCTAACCAGGACAATCCATTAATGGATGTGGCGGAGGTAAAAGGCACACCCTTATTGGGCGTAGACGTTTGGGAACATGCTTACTATCTTAAGTATCAAAATAAACGACCTGATTATCTTAAAGCGATATGGAACGTTATTAACTGGAATAAAGTTTCTGACCGATTTGAGAAAGGTAAATAGGTATAACGAGATAAAAGATAATAACTAAAAGATAAAAGTTGTACCAGATTGAACATCCCGACGAGATACAACTTTTATCTTTTACCTTTTATCTTCTCTAAGGAACAGGATCATACCCGCTTCCACCCCACGGATGACAACGACCAATACGCTTAATGGTTAACCAGAAACCACGAAACAGTCCATACTTTTTGAATGCTTGTAGTGAATATTGTGAACAGGTGGGTGTAAACCTGCATTTGGGACCTAGCCAGGGGGAGATCACCCACTGGTAAATTTTTATCAGCGCGATAAATGGGAGACTAAGAATGTAGAGAAACGTTTTCATTTTGCATTTTGCAACTTGTTCAAGATAGCTCGTACTGCTTCATTCACTGCATCAAACGATGGCATTTCTTTACCAGTGTATATCAGGAACACCATTAAGTTTTTTTTGTTTTCGATTTGCGCACTTCGCAAATCATTTTTCTGCAGCCTCCAGCTTTCCCGCAACAGGCGCTTTATCCTGTTGCGATCAACAGCGCGCTTAAAATTCCGGGATGATACCGATACACCCAATTGCAGTAGGTATGGTTCTGATTCGGCATCCTGAAGCATATATAGTGCCCGAATGCCAGGCTCATTTATCCGCCTGCCATTTTTAAATAGCAGTTCAATCTGCTTCCGGCTTTTTAACCGCTCAGCTTTCCCTAAAGTAAATTGCTTTGGCACTTTGCAAAAATAAAATAGCCCTGTATTAAACAAGGCTACCCGGTAATTCAGTAAGGCCACATGGGCCAATCCTATTTTAATTTACGCTCATCAGAAACCGACAGCTTGTGACGGCCCTTTGCACGGCGGCTTGCCAATACTTTGCGACCATTGGCAGTTTGCATACGTTTACGAAAACCGTGAACGCTTTTGCGACGCTTGCGATGAGGTTGGAATGTACGTTTCATAATTATTTCTCTTTTTCACGTTTACCCCAACAACTTATGCTGCAGGGCTTAAATGCGGGCCGGGAGAACGGACCCTGGGTTTTCACCAACAGGTCACCACACCTGCTGTTTGTGAAAGGACGGCAAAGGTAAGGGTAGATGAGGAGAAGTAAGGCCTTTGCCTTAATTTTTTAACTACACAACGCCAGTATCAAATTATTCCTTGCCCCCAGGATTCCTGCTTATATCCAAGCTACTGAAAATCAACCCAGGTCCACATGAACAGAGCTGACGGCCTCACCAAAAAAAGTAGTGGCGTGGCTATCAAAATCCTCCGTAGAGTCGGTGGTGAAAAAGCTCCGTTGCTGTTTCCTGCTACAGCGCTCGGCTATTTCGGGGTGACGGCGCAGGTAATCGACCAGGCTGGTAGCCACGATCTCACCCTGCGATATCAGCTTGACGCCCACAGGCACATATTCGCCGATCTTCTTTTTCAATAAGGGATAATGAGTGCACGCGAGCAGCAGTACATCTATCATCTTTCCCTTTGCAAAAATGTTGTGGATATGCTTTTTTACAAAGAAATCAGCGCCATGGCCCTGGTATTCATTATTCTCCACCAGCGGCACCCACATCGGGCAGGCTTCCTGGTACACTTTGAGCCGCGGAAAAAATTTCGCAATCTCTACCGGGTATGACTGTGAGGCAACAGTACCATTGGTGGCGAGGATACCGACATTGCCCGTTTCGGAAAAATTACCAATGATCTCCGTTGTGGGTCTTATCACACCCAGCACCCGGTTGCCAGGTGCCAGGGTAGGCAGATCGTTTTGCTGTATCGTTCGCAATGCCTTGGCCGATGCCGTGTTGCAGGCCAGGATCACCAATGAACAGCCCTGGCTGAAGAACCATTGCACACATTGCAAGGTGTAATGGTATACTGTTTCGAATGATCGATTGCCATATGGAGCGCGGGCATTGTCGCCGAGATATAGGTAATCATATTGCGGCAGCTTGTGAATAATCTCCTTTAATACAGTTAATCCTCCATAACCCGAATCAAATACGCCGATTGGCCCAGCTTTTTGCATATGACAAAAATACAAAGGCCAACCTACAAGTTGTGAGCTGATTCATTATCGAAGCATTTTCAGAATGTGAGCAGACAAAAAAATCCCGACGGGTAACCGTCGGGACTAATATCTAAACTTAAATAGTTGTGCTTAATTACCTGTTTTAGGAGCTGCAGGTTTAGCTGCCCCTGGATTGGCCTGGTTAGGCAATTTGATATTCAGTTCGGCCAACACTGCCATAGAAATATCATCAGCCTCCGGAGCTACCAAGAATACGTCGGTATTGATTACATGAGTATACCCTTTCTTTTTTGCAACAGCATCGATGGCTTTCTTGGCTTTGGTATAATAAGGTTTCAGGTATTCCTGTTGCTTGTACTGCAGCGCCTGTTGAATGATATTGTCTGCTGCATCCAATTCTTCTTTATAACCTTGCAGGTCACGAAGAATAAGTTCTCTTACTGCTGGTGTTTTGGTTGAATCACCATACTCTACCAATTTTTTCTGGTATTCTGATTGTACATAGTTCAGGCGTGGCATGATGGAGTCTCTAACGAATTTCTGACCAACAGTGTCCATGCTTATTTTAGTGGGAGCCAGTTCAGGCATTACGCCAACGATATCATCGATGCGGACATAACCAATTTTTGTTTGTGCTGATACCCCGCCTGCAATCAACATCACTGCCAGCACTGCTACTAATTTCAATTTTTTCATGAGTGTTTTTT
>CBFGYO010000209.1:0-5842 GCA_965652975.1 uncultured Chitinophagaceae bacterium
TCCTACGATGGCTCCGAATGGCAGGGTTCAGCCGCCCATCAACGGCGACCCTGTACACCCAGGGGCGCAAGCATCAGTACCAGTGCAACTAAGCAGGACATTTGCGCTTTCACTTCCATGGTTCCAGGGCGAACTGGAAAGTAATCCCAATGCACCTGCACAAAAAAATCCAAGTACGTATAAAATTTTCTGGATGCCCTGATGTACGGCCAAAAACAGAGAAACATAAAACATAAAAATATTACAGATGAAAAAAGCACTAAGATTCTCTTTATACCTCCTGACGGTAGTTGCTGTTTTTACTGCATGCAGAAAGGAAGATAATTCCAAACTGCCAGGTCTTGTAAGATTTCCTCTGCCCAAAATAACTAAGGTTGCAGGAAGCAGCCAGAACATTTCAGCGGCAGACCCCGGAGCCTTCAATGCTAAATACACAGTGGATCTATATTTTCCGGAAGATACCGGCCCACAAAAATTCGATATAGTGGTTATTAAAAATGGAAATAAAGGAGTTGTAAAATCGCTGCAGGAAAATGTTGCAACATTCCCTACGGAACTGTCGCTTACTGCATCACAACTTACCACATTATTCGGAGCACCGATAGTGGCCGGTGATACTTATGACATCAGTGCTGATGTTACGCTTGCAGACGGCACCAAGTATGAAGCTTTTCCTGTTACAGGTAATGCATATGCTTCAGGAATTGCTGCGCAGCCGGGAGCTAGTACGCAGATACGTTACACTGCAAATTGATTAGGTAAAAGATAAAAACTAAAAGATAAAAGTTATCTAAGGTCGTAAACTATGACCTTAGATAACTTTTATCTTTTAGTTTTTATCTTTTATCTCCTTTATTCGGTTCACGTTTCGGTAATAACATTTCACGCTTCAGCTAAATAGCAACTTTTCATTGAAGCATCCCAAGCTTCCTTCCTGTCATTAAAGTAAAATCAGCATACCTACCGCATAGCCGGACAAATGAAAACCAACTCCTTGCTGATAATTCTTCCATGATCTGTAAAACACTGGTTGGTTGTTTTCAGGATAAAACCAAAATGTATGCAAAAAAAGACTGTATTCTTATTGATCGCGTTGCTCCTGGGAAGTTATTCGGTCCTGCTCGCGCAAACTGACGTTAGCGGCCGGGTTACTGATGCGCGGGATGGAGCGGCGCTTTCAAACGTAAGTGTAACTGCCAAAGGCAGTCGCACCGGTACTACTACGGATAATGATGGACGATACCGCCTTTCGGTGCCGGCAAATGCAACACTTGTGTTTTCCAGCGTTGGCTTTAGTGATAAAGAACTACGCGTAACAGGCAGCACGCTCAATGTAACATTGGATATTGCACAGCGTGATCTGCAGGAAGTGGTAGTTACCGGTTATAATACCCAAAGCCGCCGGCAGGCCACAGCAGCTTTAAACAAAATTGATGGTGGAGAAGTACGTCTGCAGCCGATCGCTTCTTTCGACCAGATGTTAACCGGTAAGGCTCCTGGTGTATTGGTGCAATCACAAAGCGGTCAGCCAGGTGCTTCCGCTTCCAATATCACTATCCGTGGCAAAGGTTCAGTGCTGGCGTCTACACAACCATTATTTATAGTTGATGGAATACAGGTTACAGGCGCCGACTTTCAAAGCATCAACCCGGGCGATATTGAAAGCTACACAGTGTTGAAAGATGCAATCGCTACCTCGCAATATGGTTCACGCGGTGCAAATGGTGTGATCGTAGTCACTACAAGGAAAGGTGCGAATGCAAAAACAAAGATCAACTACGATTTTCAGTATGGTGTTGGCTCACTGCCAGAAAACAAATTGAAACTGTTGAACTCGGCAGAGAAAATCAATTTCGAAACCAATTACGACCATCCTTATGGGATGAATTTCTTTGGATGGACGCCTCAAGAAGCCGACAGTTTATCCAAGGTAAATGCCAATTGGGAAGAAGTGATGTTTAGAAAAGCAAAAACGCAACAGCATGTGCTGTCACTGACCGGTGGTAATGACAAAACGAAATTTTTTATCTCCGGTTCCATATTCGACCAGGAAGGTATGGTAATAGCTACATCACTCAAGAGATATACAGGCCGGATTAATCTTGATCATACCGTGAATAACCTGAAGGTGGGCCTTACAACTTTTATTGGGTCTTCCAAGCTCAGTAATACTTCGGAGAATGATCAATACATCGGCGATCCGCTGAATGCGATACGCTGGGCGAATCCTTACGTTACTCCATATTTCCCCGATGGATCGTATAACAATACCGACTTTATCCTGCAAGGACAACCCAATGCACTGCAGGAGCTTCTTGAAAATCCACAAAGCAACAACCAGCTTAAAGCTATCGGAACAATCTACCTGGAATACAGGTTCCCTTTCCTGAAAGGACTTAGTGCCCGTACAAACTGGGGTGCTGACTATACTGACAACTCTACAATGGTTTACACAGATAAGGACACTTACCAGGGTAGCCAGCAAACGGGTACCGATGGCTCATTTGCCAGGGGAAGTTTGAAGCGTGTTCGTTATACTGGAACTACATCGGTAAGTTATGCTGGTCAAACCGGTGATCACAATTATCGCATCTCACTTTTTAATGAGTTCGTAAGTCGCAAAACCACCAGCTTCAATTATGCCGGGTATGGCCTTACCGGTATTTTCGGTAATGGTGCGGATATGACACCCGGTACTCCAACCAATGGTTATATACCTGCGGTAGGTGATGGACAAACGGAGCAATCGCTGATGTCTTATTTTGCCCTTGCCGATTACAGTTTCCGTAATAAATATTTTGTAAATGCCAGTTTCCGTCGCGATGGATCATCTCGCCTTGCGGAGGGCAACAAATGGGTAAACTATGGGGGAATTGGAGCAGCATGGCTGATTAGCAGCGAAAGTTTTCTTGCCAACTCAAAATGGTTGAGTGAGCTGCGTTTAAGAGTTAGCTATGGTTCGGCTGGTAACGAAGATGTTGGTGATTCGTACGAAGCTATCGAACAATTTGGCGGAACAATTTATAATGGCCTCGGTGGAGTGGTATTAACCAATCTTGCCAAACCAAATCTAACATGGGAAGTAAGAGAAACTTTTAATGTCGGTGTGGATTATGGATTTATGAAAAACAGGATCACCGGTACATTGGAAGTATATAATGCCGTTACTACAGGATTGTACCTCAACAGGCAACTGTCCGGTACAAATGGTGTTGCTTCCATACTTACGAATCTTGGAAGGATCCGCAACCAGGGTATTGAATTTTCAATAAGTGCGGATATCATCAAATCATCATCTTTCAACTGGAATGTAACATTCAACCACACTTACAACAAAGCGAAAGTGATAGAGCTGGATGGTACGGAAGAAAATATTTCCGGAACTGCAATTAATAAAGTGGGCGAACGTCCAAATTCCATTTACCTGGTTCGCTATGCTGGTGTAGATCCTGACGATGGCGAAGCGTTGTACCTGATGAAGGATGGGAAAACGACAACGAAGGTTTATGATCCCAATGACCGTGTGATTGTTGGTACATACGACCCGCCGCATTTCGGTGCATTCGCCACCACATTAGGATATAAAGGCATTGAGCTGGGCGTGCAGTTCAATTATATGTACGGTCATCATATTTATAATAACGACCGTGCTAACGTAGAGAATCCTGCGTATGTAATCTCGAATGTTTCGCGTGAACTGTTAACTGAATGGCAGCAGCCCGGGGATATTACCAATATACCCAGTCCTTTTTCAAATTTTGAATTGGGTACTACCCGGTTTATGGAAAAAGGCGACTTCCTGCGCCTGCGCAACATCATGTTGAGCTACGAATTGCCTTCATCACTTGTCGGAAAAGCAAAGATCAGTTCAGTACGGTTTTTTGTACAGGGACAGAACCTCCAGACATGGCACGACTTCAAAGGATATGATCCCGAAGTAGCTACGGGCGTGTTGCAAGGAGCTCAATATCCCCAGTTGAAGACAATTACATTCGGAGTAAACGTTGGATTATAATATACCAGGCAACGCCTCTTGTATTAAAAGCTAAAAAATAAAATGATGAAAAGAATAAATATACTGGTTCTTGCAATGATCATTACGGTAGCGGGAGTAATATCCTCCTGCTCCAAAGCCATTGACAAGGATCCTACCCATACACTGGATGGCTCACAATTTTTTACCAAGATTGATGACTACGAAAAGGCGCTTACCGGCCTGTATTCATTGTTGCTGCAGGACGGTTATTACGGCACATCCAATACCGGTGCCAACGCGCTGGTAGGATTGCCCGACATCATGAGCGATAATTTATTCGAAAGCTCCGAGTCGCTGGGCAATTTCCAGGATTATTCGCGCTGGACATATACAGCAGACGATGCCAGCATTGGCGACATGTGGCTGGATATGTACCGCATCGTTCAGCAGGCAAACCTGGTGCTACGTGGATTAGATCGTTTTGCAACTTCTGATGCAGGCGCCGTAAATAGAATCAAAGCGCAGGCGATAGCAATCCGTGCTATGGTGCATTTTGATATACTACGTTATTTCGGCGAAGACGAAGACAGGAATTCAACTGCCAAAGGCATAGCTTACGTGGATGTTTTTGATGTGGAACAAATGCCCAGCCGGTTGAGTGTAAAGGCTTCTTACGACAGGATAGAAGCAGACCTTCTGGCAGCGAAGGGCCTTATGTTAAATATGGATCGTGCAATCCAGGGTACTGGCACGGGCCCCGGCGACAGGTCTTATGTAGATGATATGGTGATAAACGCGATACTCGCCCGTATGTATCTCACTGCAAACGTGCTCGATAAAGCGGTTGAGTTTTCAACGCTTGTTATCAATGCCCGTCCACTGGCTACACGCGCCAACTTTCCAAACATCTGGATCGACGTTACCACAGCAGAAGTAATATGGTCCGTCAAGATCGAAGCATTTAATTCCGATATTGGTTCAGTAATGTATTATTCAGTTGGCAACAGGGCCGAATACAGGCCCACAACCAACCTGCTTACTACTTACGACCAGGTGAATGATGTGCGATTCGCCAGCTATTATCGCGTTGTACAAAGAGGAGCTAACCGCGACGATCCAAGCAGGCCTGCACGTTTTGTATTAATTAAATACGATGCTAAACAATCAAGCCTTCCACGCCCAGATGGTATCGTAAACTTCAAAGCCTTCCGAACCGGCGAAATGTATTTGATCAGGGCCGAAGCCTATGCACGTTTAGGTGGCGCCAATGAGGCATTGGGACTTGCCGACCTCAACACGTTGAGAGCAGCACGTATAAACAATTATGTGCCCGTGGCTCTTACAGGCCAGGCATTACTTACCGCAATCGAACTGGAACGGAGAAAGGAACTTGTGGGAGAGGGTCATCGCTTCCTCGATCTTAAAAGAACTTCCCGTACAGTAGTAAGGCTCACCAATTGCGCAAGTTTTTGTTCACTCGGACCTGCTGCACGCGAATGGGTATTTCCAATTCCGCAGGCTGAAATTCTTGCCAACGACGCAATAGAACAAAATGATGGCTATTAATAGCATAAATATTTTTACATCGATGTTTAGCATCAGTTGCATTAGTGTGAGGGGAATTGCCGGCAGGGCAATTCCCCATTTTTTTTTACAAATGGCCACTGTAAAGGATGTGACGAATGGTTGCTGCTACAAGCTGTAATTTTCATGTTCTGGTAAATCATTCTCAGCGTTCCGCCCATAGCATATTAATTTTAGGGAAGAAAAAAATCCATTCGCTTTTTAAACGAATGGATCCCAATAAAAATTAGTTTTCTCATGTGAACGGTCAACGAAGACCAACGCAGGTGGTTGTCTAGCCAG
>CBFGYO010000210.1:0-5825 GCA_965652975.1 uncultured Chitinophagaceae bacterium
GTTCGTATGTTTTCCATATCACCATAAGCAGAAACGATCACAGATTTAATCAACGGACTGGATTCACTTAACCTGCTAAGCAGGGTTAGCCCATCCATTCCAGGCATATTGATGTCGCTCAGTACAATGTCTACGTCTGGATGCTGCTTGATCTTGTCGAGTGCATCATTGCCATTCACAGCAAAGATGAATTCATACTGTTGCTCTCTTATCTTCTGCCGGAATTTCTGTTTGATAAGTACTTCCAGGTCTGCTTCGTCATCGGCTACCAGTATTTTTGCCATTACTGTACTGTTTTTAGTTTTTCTTTTAATAAAATAAAATCAAGGGGCTTCGTTAAAAAATCATCGGCTCCGAGTCGCTTTGCGGAATTGAAATTCTCAGCGTCGCCGTAGGCAGTTATCATCATCACCACTGGTGGCGGCTTAATATATTTCTGTTTGATATGACCAAGTAGTTCCAGGCCACTCATACCCGGCATATTAATATCGGACAAAATCAATACCGCTTCATGTTCATGCTGGTTAAGATACGCAAGTGCCTCCTCTCCCGAAAATGCGAAAATGAAATTCATTTCCCCGTTCCTTACTTCCTTTCGGAATCGTTGCTCAAAAAGCATTTGCACATCCCTTTCATCGTCAACTACTAAAATTTTCATTTAATGCCCGTTTTTACTTATGATGGAATTATGATGATAAACTCTGTTCCATTTACCTCATCTGTAATCAAATTAAGTTCACCGCCATGCCCCTTTGTTATTATATCATAGCTCAGGCTGAGCCCGAGACCGGTGCCTTCACCGGTAGGTTTGGTTGTCTTGGCGAGGAACACTCGAAGTGGGGTACCTGCTTCAATACCTATACTTTTGGTTTTCTTAAAATGGAAGATCTCTTCGACAATATTTTGTGTGCGCCACATCAACACTCCCAGCATATGATGGGTATAAGAAAGGCCATGAAGCCGTCTCCGATGCGGCGCTTTTAATGTATCCAGTACCCAGTAATGAGTTTCGGTTGCAGGATCTTCTGCTATTTGAAGTGACATTAGCAGTCCTTCTAAAGCCGCGGAAAATCGCCCCATGTGCATTTCCTGGTATGCTTTCTGACATAGTGCGATTACAACATTTATTCGCTTATCATTTTTCCGGGATAACTGCAACATTTGATCCGAATAAAAAAGTGCCGAGTCCCGGTTGAGCTCTTCATAATAGTTATACAAATTTATTGCTTCTTTATAGCGTGCAGAGTCACTACCAGCAGTATTATATAAATGCACAAGGCTATTCAGCGTGCTATCTTGCGGAAATACCTGCAAACTAGAAGTAAATATGGATATTATGATACAAATTCTTCTCATGTCAGTCGGGTTGGTAAGTGAATGATAAACGAAGTACCATCCGGCTCCTTACTTTCTACTTTCAATTCACCGCCGTGTGCCTTAATGATGTCATAACTCATGCTTAACCCCAGTCCCGTACCCTGACCGGTTGGTTTTGTGGTAAAGAAAGGTTGAAAGATCTTGTCAATGACGTTTTGAGGAATGCCTGTACCATTATCTTTTACCATGATCTCTACATCTCCATTTATTTTTTTAGTTTTCAAAATAACTGTTGGTTCGAAGCTGTCACCATTGAATTTCCTTTTTTCCGTCACAGCATAAAATGCGTTGGTAATAAGATTGAGTAGCACCCTGCCAATATCCTGCGGAATGATCATGATGCTACCAATGCTTTCATCAAAATCTGTTTTGAATGTTGCATTGAAGGATTTGTCTTTGGCGCGTAAGCCATGATATGCCAGCCGCAGGTATTCATCCGCAAGTTTATTGATGGCCGTTGGTTCTTTTACCCCACTGCTGCTGCGACTGTGTTGTAACATTCCTTTTACAATGGCATCGGCGCGTTTGCCATGGTGAGTTATTTTTTCCTGGTTGTCCTTAATATTATCAGCCAACACTATTGCTTCCTTCACTCTACCGCTTTTGATATCCTCTTGCATTTCGTCTATCAATTCGGTATTTACTTCTGAAAAATTGTTGACGAAGTTGAGTGGGTTTTGAATTTCATGAGCTATCCCGGCGGTTAATTCGCCAAGCGAAGCCATTTTTTCTGACTGGATCAGTTGCGACTGCGTTGATTTAAGGTTGGATAAAGTTTCTTCGAGTACAGCATTGGCTTTCACCTTTTGCTTGTTGTTACGATAAAGTATCGTGGCTATTACAAGGAAAACACCAATTCCTGCCAGCAAAATAAATTGTTTCTGTTTGTTTTGATATGATACGCGTCTTTCATCTTCTTCACGTTGGCGCTGCTGCTCATCCAGTTGAATTCTTTGCAATTCCTGGATCCGCAATGTGCCGGTAAGACTATCTTTCTCGGCATTTGCTTTTACCAGGTATTCATAAGCGCTATCATATTTCTTTTCGGTCTTAAACAGGTCACTAATCACCAGGGAAGCTTCATATACTCCTTTACGGAATGAAATTTCATTACCGGTCCTGATTGCGTTTTGTGCGTATTTGTGACTGGAATCGGGGAGCTTCATTTCCTTGTAAAGTTTTGCAAGGAACAGGTTGTTCATTGTGAGATTCCTGATATCGTTGTCAAACAATGCCTCAGCTATTCCGGCTTTATAACTTTTCAGAGCTTCTTGCTGGTTACCATTCAATACATAAGCGTTACCAAGTCGAAACATCATTTCCGGTCTTGTAATAGCATGGCGGTCCCTGATTCTTAAGCTGGCACGATAGACAATATTTTGATAGTGTAGTGCAGAGTCCGGAATTTTCATCAGCTCAAACACATTTCCAATATTGCTGAGTTCATTGTAGAACAGCCCGCTATCGCCTAGATTATGAAATTTTTCGGCAGAAAGAAAATAGTAATCATTTGCTTTTTTGAAATCAGCCAGTTCCATGTACGCATTTCCAATACGATTCAATGCAAAAGCCCGGGTATGCTCATCTTTTATTTTTACCGCCAGGTTCATAGCGTCAAACTGGTATTTCATCGATTCAGGCAATCGGCCACTTTCCAAAAGAGTCGCGCCTTTTAATGACATTAACCTCGCTTTAAATTGCATATGGTTAATACTGTCAGCCAGTGCAATTCCAACATCAGCATAAAATAATGAAGAGTCGATATTTGAAAACCTATAGCCATTAGCGAGTTGAAAAAGGAAGTCCAGTCTTAACGTATCATTAGCAGCCTGTTGGTACTGCATCTTAATCCTGTTAAGCGTTTCAACCTGCTGTTGCGCCATAACAAAAGCAGTTGAGAGAAGCCAACAAATGATAAAGACTAATACTCTTTTCATAACTATATCGTTATTCCGATGCTACGTAAAATGCTTTCACGTTATTGGCAGCTGGATGATAAAGGTCGCTCCCTCATTTTCTTTCGTTTGTACTATTAGTTCCCCGCCATGAGCTTTCATAATATCATAACTCAACGAAAGGCCCAGGCCTGTGCCCTGGCCAGTAGGTTTTGTTGTAAAAAATGGCTGAAATATCTTGTCGAGTACCGTTTGAGGGATACCCGGACCATTGTCTTTTATTTCAACGAGTATTTTACTGCCATTGTTCCGTGTACTTATTACCACGGTGGGTTCATAATCTACCGGATTTTGTTTCGTTTTTTCTGCAACAGCATAAAAAGCATTAGTAATGAGATTCAGCATTACGCGGCCAATATCCTGCGGTATAACATTTACCGGGTTGATACTTTCATCAAAATCAGTTTTCATTTTTGCATTGAACGACTTTTCTTTTGCCCTCAGGCCATGATATGCTAGCCGCAAGTACTCATCAGCAAGTTTATTAATATCAGTTGGTTCTTTGGTAGAGCTGCTGCTGCGACTATGTTGCAACATTCCCTTCACTATATCACCGGCCCGTTTGCCATGGTGTAATATTTTTTCCAGGTTTTGCTTCACACTGGATGCGATGGCACGGGCTTCATCTTTATTTTCCTGCTCTAGTTCCACAAGCATTTCGTCCACCAGCTCATTGCTCACCTCAGAAAAATTATTTACGAAGTTCAGGGGGTTTTGAATTTCATGTGCAATACCAGCTGTAAGTTCACCCAATGATGCCATTTTTTCTGAATGGATCAACTGCGCCTGCGTGGCCTTAAGTTCTACCAGCGTTTCTTCGGTTCGCTTTTTTTCTGCTTTAAGTAATACCAGGTCCTCTGCTGCTTTAACAGCCAGGGCTTCCGCTTTTTTCAGGTCGAGGAATCGTGTATACGTTTGGTCAAATACGCGTGCAAACCGAACGAGGAGTGACATCAGGTCATCAGCAATCGGTTCGTGGGTTGTAAACATGAGCATACCTTGCGAAAAAAAAGCTCCCTGGTGCACCCTGCGCCCTTTTATACTTTTTTCATCAACGGACATTTTCACGTCATCACGTAAAAACCGGAGCCATTCGCGAAGTTCATGACCTGTAAGATCAATAACTACGGACTCTTTTTTCTGTTTCCACGCGGCATACACTTTTGATACACTGGTAGGTTCTTCGATCGACGCACTAAATGCATGGTTGAGCTGGCTGCCGCTCTGATCCGTTACCCACAATTCGATAACTCTTAAATCTTCTTTGAAAATTCCAATGCTGATCCTGTCTGGAATTTTTCCAAGCAGGTCAAACTGTTCAAATAGTACGCTGGCGGTTTCGGCAAGTTGCTCACTTTTATGCATTGCCATCGTTTTTGCACGCACACGTTCCAATGCAGCTTCTATTTGAGCCTCGCGTGTTTGCGCTTCGGCTTCTTTCAGATCTTTGTAGCGGCGATAGGTCAAACTTAAAACAGAGGTGAAGCGGCGGTAAATTTTCAACTCATCTTCTTTCATTTCCTTGTCGGTCCATGCATATACGCCGCCTTCCGGAAAATAGAAAAAGTAGCCATATTGAACTACGTCATCAGGGTAATCAGGAAATGCAATTTTGGGTTTTAATAATTGATAATATTCTTTCAGTTCCTGTCCCCTTAGCACCGGGTGATACTCTTTTTTTATTAACCAGTTTTCATAAACACCTTCCAGTACACGATGTCCCTCCATTTTAAGCGTTCCGATAACTTCAATGGATTTACCTTCTGTAGTTGTGTTCATAGTTGAAAGTTCCGCAATACGCGTTCCCTCATGTAATAATCCAACTCCACATCTTCGTGGCGTAAAGCTGAATGTCTCCAATTCATGGTAAAAGGCACTAATGGTTGCGGCCAGGTCTTCTGAGCTGTGCATCGCCATTGCCTTTGCCCTTACGCGCTCAAGTGATGCTTCAATCTTCGCTTCCATAGCCTGGGCTTCGGCCTGCTTCAGATCATTGAACCTTGTATAGGTAAGTTCGAAAACTTTGGCGAACCTGATAAGTATATCAAAGTGTTCTTCTGATAATTGTTCGAGGCTGGCCACAGTAAGGCACCCGAAATTGTTGAAAGATCCGGAAAGCCATACACGATCCGGTGCTCGCATACCTGCTTTTACGAAATCCGGGAGTAATGAAAGTTCAGTTTCTGCAAAAATGAAGTCATCCCAATCGCGTTTGACCTCTCCTTTCAGCTCGTATGCCCATTTTACGGCGTGTGATTGCCACGCATCGATATATGCGAGAAAGGGAGGATGATCATGATATTTTAAAAGGAAATTCATTGGCGTTTCTGGTGTTTCCGAATTGGCCATCCACCAGCGCGCATCCTTTGTTTTCTTGTCATAAATAATGATCAGGCAACGGGTAAGTGACAAATCGAGTTTGGTAAGTTCCGAAAATACTGTCCCGATAAGTTCATTAAGCTCCTGCGAGTTTTGCATGGACATTGCCCTTGC
>CBFGYO010000211.1:0-5793 GCA_965652975.1 uncultured Chitinophagaceae bacterium
TTTTAATAATGCATCGAGTTGATCAAACCGGGTATCCCAGGTAGCCCGGAAAGGTGGACAGAAACAAAATACCTGGATCAGTGGTGGGCTCCCAAACCATGGAAAGCCGTAACACAGTCGATGGATTTTCGCGAAGGCGGCACCTGGCTATATTATATGCAGGGCCCGGAAGGCGAACGCCATTACTGCCGTAATGATTACAAAACTATTGTTCCCAACAAATCGTTTTCCGGTCTCGATGCCTTTTGTGACGAAAAGGGTAATATCAATACCGATTTCCCAAGAATGGATTGGAAAACTTCATTCACACCTATTGGTGACCGCACCAGGGTAGATATCGAAATCACTTTTGCGTCGGAAGAAGATATGCAGAAAATCGTCGAGATGGGCTTCAAGGAAGGATTCAGTGCAGCACATGTGAACCTGGACGAATTGCTTGCAAGTAAATAAGCATTTATAAAATCTATGAGCATCGACCATCTGTTTCGTGTTCGATGCTCATAGTTTTATGTAATTAAATTACAATGGTTATATGCGAAAATTAATTTTCCAGGAGTTCCTATCCCTTGATGGGTATGCGGCTGATAAAAATCATTCAACGAAGTTTTTTGAAGCACCTGAATTTGCTGAAGATTCTGATAAAGACCTCCTGGCCGAAATGGATCGGTTCGACAGCATATTACTTGGTGCTAATACTTATAAGATGTTCGCCGATTTTTGGCCAACCGCTACTAATGACGAACAGATCGTTGCCGACAAGCTGAATAGTATTCCAAAGTTTGTGTTCTCCAATACACTGAAGTCCGCTCCCTGGGGAAAATGGCCCGAAGCTACAATTGTGCGTGGCGATGCTGCCAAAGAAATCCGGAAGCAGAAAAGCGAAGCAGGTAAGGATATGGTACTCTGGGGAAGTATCTCGTTGGCACAGGACCTTATCAAAGAAAACCTGATCGACGAATACCAACTTAGAATTGTCCCGATACTACTTGGTGGCGGCACGCTGTTATTCAGGCAAAGTGAGGAATTAAAACTTGAACTGAAAAAAACCAGGTCATATCCCTCCGGTTTACTACTCGCCCACTATAGGCCTACAAACTAATCTATGTTTACTTAAATAGATTTTCCAGTAAGAGAAGCTATCAACCCAGATTATTCCAACCTCGGCATATCAGTATTCGTATTGTTCATAAACAACTTTATCATACTCGCTTTCCCCGTTGCATCTGTAACAAAGGTTAGCTTCGCATTAATCTCTTTGATAACAAATTCAGTATTTGAAAGTGGTAACATTGCAAGTTTGGGTTGATCGGTTGGCTGTGCAAATAAATTACCATTCTCTTTGAAGATATTTACGATCAAATCGGCATTAAGCTTGTATTTTCCTACATACCTGTCCAGTATTTCGGGGTTGATGGTCACAATTGTTTCCTCTTTTAATTTACTGGCCTTTATCTCCTGGCCGTTTTGAGTGAGTACCGCCCCAACAATATCGCCTTTCTCATCTCTTTCAAATTTTATTTTCGCTTCCACGATTTTCCAGAAAAATTCATCTTTTGCTAAAGGAAATATTTCAAACTTCCCCTGGCCTCCCAGTTGTGCGAAAAGCTTGTCACTCTCAGTAGTCATTGTCATCACACCCACATTAATTAATTCGAACCTGCCGGTATATTGTTGCAGGTTTGCAGGTTTCAGGTCAGTTTCCATATATGAATCCTGCTTATCCATTTTCTGCCATAAAAAGGCTTCTGCTATTCTATTCGGGTCGAAATTTACTTCGGGCTCATCCGTATTGGAAAACATTACTACTGTAAGCTTCTCCTTCGGGTAATATGTAAGATGGGTGATAAATCCATGCAGACCTCCGCTATGGGTGACTATATCCTCTCCCCTATAACTAGTCAGTCCCAGTCCATACCCATACTTCATGGATGGGGGTGCATTATTTTTCAATACCGCCTGCGTGAGTGCGGCATCCAGGCTTTGTTTACTCAACACCTTTCCGCCATACAGTGCCTGGTTCCATTTCCACAAATCTTCAAGTGTGGAGTACATGGCACCCGCGCCACCGGCCCAGGTCATATCCCAGTCGATCGTGTCGTCATACTTCCCATTGCGCTTACTATAACCCTTTGCCTCCTTATCCATTTTCTTGCCAGCCTGGTGAATACCTGTGTTTGTCATTTGAAGCGGAATAAAAAAAGTTTCCCGCAGGTATTGCTCATAAGACTTGCCGCTTACTTTATTGATTATATATCCAAGTAAAAAATACCCGCTATTATTATAGCGCATCTGTTCGCCGGGGTTGAAATCATAAGGATCGTTTTTAAAAGAACTGATCAGGGAATCTTGCGAAATGGGCCTGGTAACCCTGTCGATGAAATCCGGCTTGTTAGTATAACTATGTATTCCCGAGGTATGCGTCAACAGGTGGTGGATGGTCACTTCATCACCCCGTGGAAAATCGGGTATGTATTTTGAAAGCTTATCGTTTACATTTAAGAGACCACTCTCCTGTAGTTTTAAAATGGCTGCGGCTGTGAATTGTTTGGTAACTGATCCAATACGAAACTTCGTGTCGGGTGTAGCTTCCACTTTATTTTTTAAGTCGGCATAACCAAATGCTTTTTCATAAAGTATTTTCTCATTGTTTGCCACGAGTACGGCAAGTCCGGGTGAAGATTTTGCTTTCAAAGAATAATAATAATTATCAACCAATAACTCACCTGCCGGGACTGCAACATCCCTTGCTCCCTTCTTCATCAGCATTTGAACGATGCCATCGCGACCCGCAACTTTTGCAGCCACCAGGGGACTGATACCCATTTCGTTCATCGCATTGACATCGGCACCACCATCAAGAAGCAGTTGTAGCTTGGCCACATTACCGTTACGGGCGGCGGCATTTGCCTGATCGGTCAAACCTTTTTTATCAAGCAGTCGTGCTACAAAAGACCAGCCGCCTTCCATGTCCTGGATCTTTAAAAGCAACTGGTTACTACCCTTAACGAGTTTGAGCGGCACGAGATCATCATCTTTGTTGGTACCTCTCGGAATCCAATTGTTGTGCACCAGCTTTCCATTATGCCAGACTTTTATCCCGTCATCGCTGCCCAGGGCAAGCAATGCGTTCGATGCCTGGGGTGAGTTGATTTCAGCCAGTGCATAGGCATATACATAATCCTTTCCATTATACATCCGATCGAGGTCGACGACATCATTCTCGGATATTACCTGCTGCCACAGCAATTGCTGCTGGTTAACCGTCATCGCGGGTACCGGTTTTCCTGCTGCAACACTTACGGTAGTGACAAAATCATTTTTGAATGCATTTTCCTGTTGTACATTATCGGGCTTTGTGGTAGCCGACACGTTTACCGGGCCCGATACGAGCCAGGTACGCATAAACGTTCCGTTATCTCCTACGCCATATGAGGCTTTGCCATAGCCTTTGAAGTTGTTACTGGCCGACTGCGCAAAAACGGCTTGCTGAAAAAAAGCAATCATTAAAATTAAAAAGGTAGCAAGCACATTTATCCGGGCGGTTGTGGAAGTATAATTCACATTCATTTTGTTGGTGTAGTTTGATATCACTAAATATAAGATTTCCGATGAAAACGGGATGGATTTTGGTGTTAAATAACTAATCAGGATTGATATCCTATGTTGACCTATGCTTCTATGCTCCTATGTGGTACAACTATGGCTTCCAGCCTCGGGAATCTTCGATAGATGAAACCATAGCTTTACCACATAGGAACATAGAAGCATAGATCAACATAGTAGCCCGCATGAGCCATTCATTAATTTGAACCCGCAATTTAACCGTTAGAGATACCTCCTATTTCCAACGCTCACTGTCATAAACCGCTTATCCTAATTGCACCTTCAACATTCACTTCTACGAATATCTTCGTTGAAAGTTATCTTAATGATAGTTCCTAACCTGCTGCGTTTTTTTTACAGCCTCGTCCTGGTTCTCGCACTGCAGATATCACTGCAGGCCCAGTCAACCCAGTTTAAAATTTCAGGTACCGTAAAAGATAGTGCGCAAAAAGCTACCGCCTTTGTAACCGTGAGCCTGTACAAACAACAACAGTTGCAAACACCGGTTAAAACAACCTATACCAACGAAACGGGAAAATTCCAGTTCAACAAAGTTGACACGGGATCATTTACAATCATCTTCAGTCATACCGGCTTTAAGGATATACAGCAGGATGTCGTAGTAGCGGATAAAGACGTGGCCATGGAAGACATAAGCCTCCAGCGTGCAACAGCGAATCTTCAGGGTGTAACAGTTACCGCTCGCAAGCCGCTGATAGAACAGACCGACGACAAGATCATCTTTAATGTTGAAAACGATCCGGCTTCCAAAACTGAAACGGCGATTGATATATTACGTAAAACACCATTTGTGAGCGTGGACGGAGATGATAACGTGCAGGTGAATGGTCAATCGAATTTTAAAGTATTGCTGAATGGGCGCGAAACTGCCATGTTTGCACAAAATGTAAAAGAAGCACTAAAGGGATTTCCCGGTGCATTGATCACTAAGATCGAAGTGATCACCACACCCTCTGCTAAATATGATGGAGAAGGTGTAGGCGGAGTTATCAATATCGTAACAAAGAAAAAAGTAGCGGGCTATAATGGCTCATTGTCATCATATATATCCACTACAAAATGGTTTAACATCAATGGCAACTTCAGCGCCAAGTTTGGCAAGCTGGGAGTGACCATGTATTATGGTGCTGGTGGTACTACGGGAGTATGGGGCAAGAATAGAAGCGAAACCATTCCTTTTGTCCCGGGATCTTTTACCAAACGCACTTTGGTTGGTGATCGCTGGATGAAGAATTTCTGGAACAATGGCAATGCCGAGGTCAGTTATGAAATCGACAGTCTGAATACCATCAGTTCGTATGGAAATGTCAGCGGAGGATTCAATGAATCACTACTCGACCAGATCATCACCACAGAATTTGCTTCTGATCCTTCCAGGATTAGTACTTATAAGATGAACAGCAAATACGAATATCCGACCTACAGCGTAGGAACCGATTATATCAGGAAATTTAAAGAAAACAAGGAAAGAGAATTCAGTCTCCGGGTAAACGGAGAATTCGGAAAGGCCAATACATTTTTAAATAGTGTGCAGGACAGTCCTGACGGAGACCGGTATATAATCAACAACAGTATTGCTACTAACAAGCAGTATACAGTTCAGTCAGACTATATCCACCCACTGAAAAATAATATGAAAATCGAAACCGGGGTAAAAGCCATTATTCGCAGGGCCACGTCCGACTTTGAAAGCATGATCAAGTACAATGAAGCACAGGATTATAAACTAAATGCATCAAATACAGATAACTTCAAGTACAACCAGGACGTATACAGTGTATATGGTACCTATAGTTTTAAAGTCAAAAAAACGAATTTTCGGCTTGGAGCGAGAGTTGAACAAACAGTTGTCGACGGCGACTTTACTTCATCGGCAACAAAAGTCAGCCAGCGTTATACCACACTCCTGCCTAACCTGCAGGCAACAACAAAGCTGAATAATGTGTGGACGATGGTGCTTGGATATACAAAAAGATTGCAACGTCCATTTATCTGGAATCTAAATCCCTTCGTAAATAATAATGATTCACTGAATATTTCTTACGGCAACCCCAATCTCGAACCACAAACCATCAATGCCTTTTCTGTACAGACAAGGTTCTCCAAAGGCGGTACGTTTGCCGGTCTTACATTTGAAACGAGTTATAGTGGCAACAAGATCATGCAGTA
>CBFGYO010000212.1:0-5638 GCA_965652975.1 uncultured Chitinophagaceae bacterium
AGGCGACGTAGCCGGTATGGGTGCTGACTTATTTGGATCTTATGTAGCTACGGTGTTAGCAACAATCGTTTTGGGTCAGCAAACAGTGGTAATGGGTGATGATGGCCTTGGAGGCTTGTCTCCCATCCTTCTTCCTATGTTGATAGCAGGCACGGGAATTTTATTTTCAATCATTGCTACCTGGTTCGTTCGCATCAGCGATTCAGCCGGTATCAACACTGATACAGTACAAAAGGCTTTGAACATGGGCAACTGGGGATCAATTATCCTCACTGCCGCTGCTTCTATAGGACTTGTATTCTGGTTACTTCCGGAAACAATGAGTTTGCGTGGTCATGAATTCACCAAACTTGGCGTTATGGGTGCCATTGCCGTAGGTCTTGCAGTAGGTGCGCTCATGAGCATCATCACCGAATATTATACGGCGATGGGCAAGGCACCTGTGAAATCTATAATCAGGCAGTCTTCTACAGGTCATGCTACCAACGTTATCGGTGGCCTCGCGGTAGGTATGGAATCAACCTTCCTTCCAATTCTTGTACTGGCTGCAGGTATCTGGGGTTCGTATGAATGTGCAGGGTTATATGGTGTAGCTATTGCGGCTGCGGGTATGATGGCTACGACGGCCATGCAATTGGCGATCGACGCGTTTGGACCTATCGCTGACAATGCCGGTGGTATTGCGGAAATGAGTGAACTGCCTCCCGACGTACGTGAAAAAACCGACGTGCTCGATGCAGTTGGTAATACTACTGCTGCTACGGGTAAAGGATTTGCCATTGCCTCAGCGGCGCTGACTGCGCTCGCATTATTTGCCGCATTTGTTGGTGTGGCAATGCCGGACAACCAGCATATCGACATCTATAAAGCTGATGTACTCGCCTCATTGTTTGTTGGCGGTATGATACCATTTATATTTTCTTCACTTGCCATTCGTGCAGTAGGACAGGCAGCCATGAGTATGGTGGAGGAAGTGCGTCGCCAGTTCAGAACCATTCCCGGCATCATGGAAGGCACGGGCAAACCAGAATATGATAAATGTGTTGCAATTTCAACGCAGGCTTCCATCCGTAAAATGTTATTACCTGGAGCTATCACTATTATATCACCACTCGTTATTGGTTTCTTATTAGGACCCGAGGCGCTTGGAGGTTTTCTTGCTGGTGCAACTGTGAGCGGTGTATTGATGGGTATGTTCCAGAACAACGCGGGCGGTGCATGGGATAATGCAAAGAAATCTTTTGAAAAAGGTGTTGAGATCAATGGACAGATGTATTATAAAAAATCGGAGCCACACAAAGCATCCGTTACAGGTGATACTGTGGGCGATCCTTTTAAAGATACTTCCGGTCCGTCGATGAATATCCTTATCAAATTGATGTCCATCGTATCACTGGTTATTGCTCCTACCCTTGCTCAAATCTATAGTGGGGATGCTGCAGTAGCCGCGAAGGCAAAAGAGGATAAGAAAAAAGAAATTAAAGTGGAGCAACCAGTACCGGTAATCGAAAAAACCACTGTTGCACACTTTTAAATAAAAGCTTAATCAGAACCATTACTTAAGTCCCGCTGTTTCTACACCGGGGCTTATTTTTTGGCAAATCTGGAAAGTGTGGAGATGTGGAGATGTGTAAATGGCAGGTCGAAAATTTAATTATTTATTGAACTACTAATACGGCCGCTTCATTTCCACATTTTCACATCTCCACATTTGCACATTACCCCCGCTCGCCCGCAATTTTGCCCGCTCATAAATCTCTTCCCTGCCCTGTAACAACTCCATAGACCTTTGCGTCTCAATGTTAAGGCACGTTAAAAAAAATTAAATTTGGTTACGGAGTGCTTGTTATACGAAATTGGTCGTATATTCGATCAACCAAATAGATGAAATATGTCGAATACTAAACTTATTAAACCTACAGAGAGTGAACTCGAGATCCTCCAGCTTCTTTGGACAAAAGGGCTGGCAACGGTGAGGGAAGTGCACGAAGATCTTGCTGCTACAAAAGATGTGGGATACACTACTACGCTGAAGCTGATGCAGATCATGCATGAGAAAGGATTGGTGAAAAGGGACGACTCCATGCGTACACACGTGTACCAGGCGGCTGTGAACAAGGAAAGAACACAAAGACACCTGTTAGGGAAAATGATTGATAATTTATTCGGTGGTTCTCCTACGCAGCTGGTGATACAGGCATTGGGTGAAGGAAAAGCGAGTCCCGAAGAATTGGAAAAGATACAGGCATTATTGAATGATCTGAAAAAGCAATAACGATGGACAACATCGGCCAATCTAACTTTCTCCAGTCGCTTGGTTGGGCAGTGCTCAACAGCCTCTGGCAAATGGCACTTCTCTGGGTAGTATACCAGTTAATTGTCGGTATCAACAGGAAAACCAGTCCTACACAAAAAAGTGTACTGGCGTCCAGCCTACTGCTGGCGGGATTCGGCTGGTTTGTCTACACCTTTGTTTCCATATATATATCACAACTTTCAGGTGACGCCATCGCCGCTGCCGGGTTCTCCGATGTGGAAAGCAACCAGCAACTGAATGACTGGATGTCGCGCACATTACCACTCGCATCCCTCCTTTACCTCGTACTACTTGTTTTCCCTATTGTACATTTTATTAGAAATTATCGCTACGTACAGGTTATTCGCAACTATGGATTATCCAAAGCTGATGTAGAATGGAGAATGTTTGTCCGCAAAGTAGCCGCTCAACTGGGCATTACAAAGCCAGTACAGATATGGGTTTCGTCGTTGGTTACTTCTCCCGTTACTATTGGTTATTTAAAGCCGGTAATCCTGGTTCCTTTGGCTGCTATCAATCATCTCAGCACGCGCCAGATGGAAGCGGTACTGTTGCATGAACTTGCACATATCCGCCGCTATGATTATTTCATCAACTTACTTATAAAATTTATTCAGTCCATATTATACTTCAACCCATTTGTAAAAGCATTTGTAAGCATAGTAGAACGTGAGCGGGAAAAAAGTTGCGATGAAATGGTGATACAGTTTGAATACGATCCCCATGGCTACGCTACTGCCCTGCTTACACTGCAACAGGCTGATAATTTTCCCAAGCCACTGGCTGTAGCAGCATCAGGTAAAAAGAACGACCTGCTGCATCGTATCGAATGGATTATGGGTGTAAGGGAAAAGAAACCCGTTGTCTCCTTCAATAAGCTTGCAGGTGTAATGGCCGGTCTCCTTTGCATCATTGGCCTGAATGCCCTGGTAATCCTTGGCAAGCCTACCCTGTCGGGCCAGACAGTAACAGGTTCATTCGCCACACTTGCATCTCCATTATATTTCTTTACCGATGATTTTACAGCAGCAGAAGCGCCGATGCAGTTGGAAGAAACGCCTAACGTCATTCTTACGGAAGCAAAAGCAGTAATGCCGGAGAAAAAAATCGCTAAAGTAAAAAAGCCGAAGGTAAAAGTGGATATGGAAGCTCTCGCCGAGAAGGTGCACTACTTTACTTCTAACCCCTATGCAGCAGCAGTTGCCTATATCGATCAACCTGATATTCCACAACTCAGCCCGGCCCAGGAAAAACAAGTAAAGGGCGCCATCGATGCTTCTAAAACATTGTTGGCAGAAGGTCAATGGAAAGCCGTAGAAAAAGATTTTGCTGAAGTCCTTACCCAGCAACAGAAGGAGGAATTGCGCACAGTCTACAAGAAGGAGATGAACAAAATGGACTGGAAGAAATGGGAACAAAAGCTTAGCCAGGCATACGACAAGATCGACTGGGACAGGATAAACGTGGAGCTCGGCAAAGCTGTTAACAATATTCATATCGATAGTATACAGCGGGTATATGTGAATGTGCTTACCAACCTCAACATCGTTCAGAATGAGCTTACGGAAATGAAGGTGAGCTGTATCCCCGATAGTGATGTATCGCTGAAATCAATTGAGGCAAAGAAAAAGGAAGTTGAAAAGGCGATCAACAAACTGCAGTCGGTTCGGGTGAAGAAGACGATCCATTTATAATAACTACCAGTTAAAATATACAGGCGCAAGGGTTAAAAGCTTTTGCGCTTTTTTTTGGCTTCGAGCGTCGAGTTGCGAGCTTATACAAATTCCAGCGTTATTATTCCCTATGTTAATCTATGCTTCTATGCTCCTATGTGGTAAAAATATGGCTTCCCAGTGCGGAAAGTTCGACGACCCAGGCCATAGCTTTACCACATAGGAGCATAGAAGCATAGATCCACATAGATAGTTGTAAGGCCGAAAAATGCCATCGAAAAATGCTTTCCATTATCTTTTTAGAAGATCTCGTTGGTACTTAGTGGTTCGTGGTGTCCTTCGTGGCGCAATTGTTTATGGATCACAAAGCGCACAACGTAGCACGACGGACACAAAGTCGATTATTCTTCACTGACTTTGGAAATTGCCCCACGATCGGGCCCCAATGAGACTATTAAACTCTTCTCTGCACTTCGTTGTGATCTTAGTGGTTCGTGATGTCTTTCGTAGTGCATTTGTTTTGGATCACACAGAGCACAACGTAAGCACGACGGACACAAAGTCGATTATTCTTTACTGAATCTGCAAAATTGCACGCTGAGGTCGCTACCACGGGGCTATTAAACTCCCGTGAAGGCTCCGTATTGATCTTCGTGGTTCGTAGTGTCCTTCGTGGTGCATTTGTTTATGGATCACAAAAAGCACAACGTAGGCACGACGGACACAAAGTCGATTATTCTTTACTAAATCTGCAAAATTGCACGAGGTCGCTACCACGGGGCTATTAAATTCCCGTGAAGGCCCCGTAGTGATCTTCGTGGTTCGTGGTGTCCTTCGTGGTACATTTTTTATCGGTCACAAAGCACAACGAAGCACGACGGGCACAACGTGAATTAACCTTCACTGACTTTGCGATGGCTCGATCCAAGGCGGCGCCAGGGGCCTGATAAATTTATCACATGGAATGGACTTGCAGGTATTCACCCTGACGTAGCTAATCACATTCTAACTGTAAACAGCTTTCCAAACCGATTACTATCAGAACCTCCAAAATGATTGAGGATGCCATTTGCGCCTCAAAAAATTTTAAAATAAAATCACGGAGCTAAATCACATATGTTTTTTCTTCACTATACAAAAATCAATTGAAGTATAATTTTACATTACGGAAATATGTTTATGATTTCCAATGGAGTACTGTACTTTGTTTCATGATGATTGCCTTAAGGTAAATATGGCGAATTGAGGAAGCTTTCGCACCAATATAATTTCTAAATAAATTCTATATAGTGATCATAATTGATTTAGTATAAGCGCGATATGTAATTTTAATCTGCTTAGTGAATTAGTGTGATTCTACACGGATTTTTTTTTGGAAAATACTCAGAAAATTAGCAACCCATTCCTGGTCAATTTCGCCGTGCTATAAAAAATGTGGTTCAGTTTTCAGCCGGCACCCCTATTTTGCACTCATGAGATCTTCCCTTGCATTTGGCATCGCCTGCCTGTCCCTGAGCTTGTTTTTGATATCCTGCCGGGACGTACAACGCCCGGTTTTTGAAGACGTAGAAAACCTGAAAGTGGGGAAGTTTGAATTGGCGACAACGACCATTACGGCCAATGTGCGCTTTAATAATCCCAATAAGTT
>CBFGYO010000213.1:0-5596 GCA_965652975.1 uncultured Chitinophagaceae bacterium
CGTCGCGCCGCTGCGGCGCTGCGTGAAAATTCTTCCGCAGTCAAGTTCTATTTCCGAAATCGCAACGTATTCAAAATATTCGCTGCAATTTTTTCTCCCTGCTTACTTCCTTCAGTGCAGGAATAGGTATAATGGATACCTGCATACACCCTCGATTTCCCGATGTCGTCAACCATTTCAGTAAATGATCCATATGTTCTCGGCGCCATGCCCAGGTTATCATACGTATGCAGTGTAATCTCATAGTTATCGCCAAACAAGCTCGTAAGCACTCTTCCCAGGGCGCCGCCTGTTTGCGAGTGGCCGGAAGGAAAATCTGGATGCGGCGGTGTTGGAATCACCGGGTTCCAGGCGGTATGTCCCAGCACATTTCGTATATAACGGATGGGTCGCTCTACAAGCAGGTTATATTTTATTTTCCAGCAACCAATTTGTGATTCAGCGAGTGCAATACCCGCTTTGGCCTGTGCTACAGCATAAAAATCAAGCTGTGGGTTTTCATTATGCATTACTTCGCTAAAAATGGATTGGTAATGTGTGCCTGCCTGGAAGCCGGGGTTATCTCTAAAGTATAATGCAGTAGCGATTTGCGCAGGTGTAAGCGCCTGTGAAATATCATACACTTCTTTTACCATCTTATAATAAGCCGAGTTAGGATCTGTAGAATAAGGTGGTGGAGGTGGTGACGATGTATTGTTTAAACTACCCTGAACAAATAACCGGTTGCTGCCCCAGTAAGGTGCGGATATACCAGTAGGATTCGGAGCTGTAGGCGACCAAATGCCAGGGCCTACGGGTGGCACAAAGGTTGGGTAAACAGTTAAAGCACCATCAGATTTGGACCATTCAAATATTCGTTGCGCTACGGTAGTTCCAAATGCTACTGAACGTTGAAACAATTCAGTATTAATCTCAGACTGGTAGGCACTATTCAAAGCATTCTCAAGAGAATCCATTGCAGCGATGTTGGCGGCAGATACATTAGTATAAAAATTCCGGGTTAGAAACGCAAGTGCGGCATTGGCTGAAACCGGCCAATGATATGCCTTCCCGGGTTGTGTAGTTGGCATTTGCGGCATACTGGTCAACTGTCCATACAGTGTTTGATATTCCGGCATGCCGGGAACAACTGATTCATATAATGCAATTCCGAAATAAGCAAAAAACCTATTGCCGTTCATGCCAAAGGGGTTAGCACCTGCAGGCAAACGCAGAAGCCTTAGTTGAAAGTCGTGCCATTTTTGTGCCACCTCTGATGAATATGTTTTGGTTTGACGCAGGTGACCATTACTACTTTTTTCGAATAATTCATTTTCGATTCCTGTACTCTTAAATTCGCTCGCCCCGTTCCTCTCGATATCACCCGGGCCTTTTCTACACGAATTAACTAATACGAGGATACATACAAAGAGGAAAATGGGGTTCGGCAGTAAGTTTATTTTTTTCATGATACTTCATTTTAATGTGAGCAATTCGTTTCTATTCTTTTGCGTAGCATGCGAATAAGGAAATCATTTTTTATTCTTTAAAACGAAAGTAAATAGTGGCGCACCCGTTTTTTTTCATAATCGACCGGTGCGGCAATTCGTCGCATTAATACGTGCATGGTAAACCAGTGGCGTTCAAAAAGGAAAGGGCGCCGTTTGTCGTAGAATTCGGTAGTTGGTCTTGATTTTTCCTTTAGCTATGGTTCTAACCATATGAAAATCTTAATTTGTGAGTGCGATGAACAGTTACCAACCAAATAAGTTTCTGTTTTCCCCCCAGTACAGGGTTGCGAGGCATGTGGTGTTTTGGATAGTGTACACAATAGTTGTCGCTTTAGTATGGCAGGTACCGGGAAAAAGTTTTGGTCGTAGTTTATTCCAGGGTGTAGTTTGGTTACCGGTTCGCATCCTGTATTGTTATCCTCTTATTTATTGGGTGTTGCCGCAGTTCCTGCTCAAGGGAAAATATGTGCAGTTCGCATTCATCATCATAGGTTGGGCCCTGGCAGGCTTTTTCCTGAATTATTTATTCCGTACCTATATTTTTATTCCCCTACAACAACACCTGGAGCTTACTGCTATTAACACAAGACGATGGGAGTCGAATAGTTTCCTGGTGCTTACGACTACGGCCGGCGTTACCTCTGTGATCGTTCTATTTAAACACTGGATGAAGAAACAACAGGAGTGGATGCAGGCGGAAAAAGAGAAAGTGACGTCAGAATTGCAATTGCTAAAAGCACAGGTGCATCCGCATTTTTTATTCAATACATTAAATAATATCTATTCATTTTCACTTGAAAATTCTCCTAAAACACCAGGATTGATCCTTAAACTTTCCTCCCTGCTTGGTTATATGCTTTATGATTGCAAGGCGGAGGAAGTGTTGTTGGAAAAAGAAATAGAAGTAATGAAAAATTACATCGACCTGGAGAAAGAAAGATATGGCAACAAGATTGATATTTCATTGAATATAGAAGGGGATATAAAAGATAAATTTATTGCACCCTTGTTATTGCTTCCATTTCTGGAAAATGCTTTTAAACATGGCACCTCGGAGCAGTTAGAAAAATCATGGTTAAGCATCGATATCAGCGTTGAAAAATTTACGCTTCGCTGTAAGATCGTCAATAGTAAAAACGAGGTGGTGCCGGTAAGCCCGGATGGGATCGGTATACAGAATGTAAAACAACGCCTGCTTTTTTTATATCCTCATAAGCATGAATTAAAGCTGAAAGATGAAGGAAATTTTTTCGTGGTTTCTTTGGTCATAGAGCTGGTTAACTACCGGCATACTTATGTAACTCCTGTTGGTACGACTCCAGCAGTAGCCGAAAATGTTTTGACATGAAAGTGCATTGCTTACTTATAGATGACGAACCCCCGGCATTACGAGTGCTGGCGTCGCATATTTCCAATATCAACGGATTGGAAATTGTGGGTCAATGCAGCAATGCCATCCAGGCCCTGGACGTGTTACATCAAAAAGCCGTGGATGTCATTTTCCTTGATATCAAAATGCCGAAGATACTTGGCACTGAATTTTTAAAAAGCCTTTCACATCCTCCCAAAGTAATATTTGTTACGGCATACCACGATTACGCGGTAGAAGGTTATGAACTTGACGCAGTCGATTACCTGGTGAAACCCGTATCCTTCGAACGGTTTGTGAGAGCTATCGCCAAATTGAAACGAATGCTGGGACAGGAATCGGTAAGCCAGAACAACGATTACAATCCCAACCCCGAAGCTTTCGTTTACCTGAAAGTAGATAAGCACATGCAGAAGGTGTTGATTAATGATATTCTCTATATTGAAAGCTGGAAAGATTATATAAAACTATTCCAAATCAACGGCAAAAACCTGCTCGTAAAGCAATCCATCAGTGCTATGGAAAATCTCCTTTCTGAACATAAGTTCCTTAGAGTTCACCGCTCCTACCTGGTATCTGTAAATAAAGTATCAGGATACAATGCACTTGCCGTACAGGTGCAGGCAACCGAAATACCCATCGGGCGGCTGTATAAACAAGCTGTGATGGCGAGGTTGCATGCGCCGGGCAACTAGTTAGAGGTCAGATAATAGATAATAGTTATTTAGATAATAGTGCAGCAGTTCCGTTTTCCTGTAATTGGACTTACACTTTAGGAGGAGATTCAGAAAACATTTTTTGTGGTGGGGTTGTTTGGGGAAATTTTTTTCGTTGGCTTTTTTCACCACATAGTCACAAAGTTCATCATAGTTTTCACATAGTTTTTACCCAATTCCATCAGTCTATGTTGTAAACTAAGATGAACTTTGTGTCGATGTGTTAAAAAAACTAATGGCGAAACCTTCGTGGATTTTTTTCTAATTGAAGTAATTTACCCGAACTGGCATAGGCGCGATAACTATCCCAAATTATAATGTAACCATTTACAAAGTCGTCCGAATTTAGGATTGCTGTGGCATAATTCAATAAAAAAATCATCCAGGATGACCGGATGATTTTTTAAGAGAAAGAAAACTTCTTCTTACATATTGGTGCCTACGGCAGGAATATTGAAGATTTCTGCCACCTGGTTGTACGACATTGCCTTCAGTTGCTCCAGGGTAAAACCACCGTAAGTAGCTTCAACACCACGACCAGCTACTCCGCCAGGTATAAGTACATAACGGAACTGGTAGGAAGTATTTAAGGTTAATGTTGGTGCCGTTCCATCTAGTTTACCAATGTAATAAATCATTTTTCCGGGCTCGGTTACAAAACCAATTGAGAGCATCCCACTTGCTCCGGCATTTACAATGGTGGGGATTTGGTACGTCCTTGCTGTAGCAACGGGATCAAATGCAGTATAAGCAAGCACAGCGCATCTCTGCAATACACTCAAAGTAATGGAAGGAGCACTTTGCAGGGCTCTTTTTACCGGGCCGGGCAAACCGATTGTCGTGTCTTTCCAATCAGCAGCAACAGGTGCATACCAGGGAGAATAAATTACGTTGGCAGTACCAATGGGACCAGCGGGGCCAGCGGGACCAGCAGGACCGGCAGCACCGGCAGGACCCTCTGGGCCAGTGTCGCCTTTCTTACAGGAAACTAAAATTAGAGTACCTACAGCCAACAGGGCAGTGATTAAGAACAGTTTTTTCATGCGTTTTGATTGATTAATTGTGAAAAGTCGCGCAATATAATGTTACAAACTGAATAACCATAACAGTCTAAAGATTTTGAAAAAGAATATTGCGAATGTTTGCATTCTCCTGAATTTTCAGATGCATTAATCGACATGTTATACTGGTAGTGAAGCTTTTTATAGGGCAACTAAGTGTTTACCCTGATCTAAATGTTACCACTCTCTTTTTGCAACGAATATCTTAAATGAGGGGTGAGATAGTCCGCCTTTTTTTTGAACGTTTCCTAATTGGCTTTTTTACCACATAGGAGCATAGCTACATAGGTTACACATAGCTATGTTGCCCTTTGTGACTATGATTCTATGGGGTAAAAAGCCAATTAGGAAATCTTCCAGCTCGTACAATCACGAAACGCCAGCAGTAGGAACTAAGTCAATTGTTACCTGGAATTCTCATCGCATCCGTATTAATGCAATCACCCACATAATAAGAAGCAAAAACTCCAGAACGGCATCAAGGAGATAAATTTTCGATATCGTGCCGGTGAATGCATAATAACAGTCAATAAAAATAAGACCTATGCAACATCCTATCGCGAGAATTGCAACAGGCCACAGGTTTATTTTTGTAATCAGTTGTGAAATAAAACAGCATGAGATCGCCAGGAGTAAAACTGCGACAGTTTTAACCAACCAAATATCGGTTTTAGGACCCGTTACGGCAATGAAACTATCTATATGCACAAGCGCCCAAACGGCTGTTACGAGGTAATAGACAGTTTGCAGTTTTAAGGTTACATATGCTAGTTTTATTTCCATTTAACCAGCAAAGTTTATCCAAAAACGTGCTATAATAAAAGAAACCAGCAGGCAAATTCGAAATTTACAAAAGGAAAGATACTTGCCCCCGGTTAATTTATGTCTTTACCTTCTTTCAGCTTATCGATCATCTCCTGGACAGCTTTTTTATTAGCATCATTTGGTGCCAGCGGCAAG
>CBFGYO010000214.1:0-5575 GCA_965652975.1 uncultured Chitinophagaceae bacterium
CTCCCTCCATCTCCTCTCCCTCCATCTCCTCTACCGGAAGCTTATTACTCTTGCCGAATCATTATTACAAGCTAGCAGAAACGCTTCTTTATTTCCGATCTTAATTGGATTAATACTTCTTACCTGTCCCTTTATTGCAAGTCCGTTAAGCGACGATGTGGTAAACTGCCCGTTTCCTTTATTAATGAGAATAGTCCCATAGTCAGCATCATACCTTCCCATTTCGATATTATTCTCATAATAATTACCCATCAAAAGAATATCCGGAAGTTCATCATTGTTTGCCTTGATAATTGTAGCGCTTTTCATTTCGGATAGCTGCGCCTCAAAAGGCAATGCTACTACATCGTAGCGCATGTTTCCCTGGTTGATCAGCACGGCGTTGTAAAAATAATCCGCACTCAATTGCCCTGCCTCCTGTAACTTTTCAGAACCAAAAAGCTCAGTAAGTGAAGCTTTGGCAAAATCGCCGGCGTACAGAAACTTCTTCTTCAATACAGGCATCTGTTTTTCCAGTTCTGATTTATTGGCAAACGGTATTTGCTTTCCATTAAGAAAATAAGTCAGTACCTGCTCCTTCTTACCATTATTATCAAAATCGTTGTAATAAAGTTGCACCGGTTCCTGCTTTGTAGCCTTCAACCGCGAATTCGTTCCAAGATTCCCGGCAACCAGGTCCATGTCGCCATCATTATCTACATCACAGGGCAATAAAAAATTCCACCAGCCATTCTTATCCGTGAGCTCCTGCTTCTTATATTTTCCATTAATATATAAAAAAACCGTGGGCCTGCCCCAGTCGTACGAACAAAGCAAATCCTTATGCTGATCGCCATTCATGTCTATCCATTGGGCCTGGGTTACGAACCCGTTTATTTTCCCTTCTTCAGTATACTTCGTCGTTACATCCGAAAAATGTCCATGCCCGTCATTTGCTAAAAGGAAGGAAGAAGGATTTTTACCATAATCCCATGGTACTGTTTTGGCACCAATAAACAAATCAACAAAACCATCACCTGTAAAGTCATATGCGCACATGGTAGATGCCGTCATATACAAACTATCAAAGGCATCTTTCTTTTGAATTAATTCATTCGCCTGGTTATTTAAGTACACGCGTGGTGTATTATGTGCGTCAGCACCATAATACTCATTACCACCGCTTGCCGCAATAAGATCAATAAAGCCATCATTGTTTACATCCGCCCATACTGCGGCCGTAGTTTCATAATTACTATCCAATGAAAATGCGGGTTGGCGCATACGGCTGAAAGTACCCGAGGCATGTTGCACAAAAAGTTCCGCCGCCTTACTGCGTGCCGAACCAATATATACATCTTCAAGTCCGTCCCTGTTCATATCCCCGATTGCCACGGCAGGACCTTCGGTGGAATACATATGAGGAATCAGTCCTTCGCGATCAAACTCAACAAAATGATTTTCGATATGCCGGTACTGGAGTTTTACCTCGTCAGTAATATCTATTACGGGTGGAGTAAGGTTGCTGGCAAAATTGGTGATTCGTGCATAATCAAATACGGGTAGCGCATCATTGTACACGCAGGTGATGTTGCTTGTCGTGCTGTCTACAGCTAATCGTTGGTATTTATTATCTGGCCATACCAGGAAGAGGGAATCGATTTTTGTATTGCGGATACCGGCCTGCAGTGGTATTTCCATACTGGACATAAATCCACGCACAGGGTATTTCTCATAAGTCCTGATATTATCTCCGGAAAATAAGATCAGCCTGCTACCAATGGCATTAATATTCTTGGCAGGTCCTTTTAATTGAATACTAATTGATCCCACCTGTTGATTTTTGACCGCCAGGTTTTCATAAATAAGAGCCTGCGCATCGATATTATTTACAATGATATCAAGATCACCATCATTATCCAGGTCTGCATACGCTGCGCCATTGGAATATGTGTCTTCGTTGCCCTCAATCTGCTGTTCCTTATCAGTAAAAGAAAGATCGCTGTTATTGGAGTAAAACTTGTTGGGAAGCTTTATCTCGGGGAATTTGCTTATCAGGGAAATATTTTTGTCTTCCAGTGTATTGGTCGTGATTCTTTCCTGGATTTCTGAATTGGATACGAAATTGATGTAGTCGATATCGTTCATCCGTTTGGGAATACCATTCGAAATAAAAAGATCTTTGAGTCCATCATTGTCAAAATCCATCCATAGTGGTGCCCAACTCCAGTCGGTAGCTGCCACACCACTATACAGGCCTATTTCGCTGAACAACCCGTTTCGCCGGTTGTACTGTAAGTTGTTGCGGGTAAACTGGTAACCATAACCCGACTTGATTTTAAAATTAAAAATATCATATGCATCTTCACCCAGTGATCGTTTTAGGATATAAGGATCCGCAGGGAGCATATCTGCAGAAATGATTTCCGGCCAGCCATCGTTATTGATATCTGCTGCATCCACACCCATGGAGTACTGGCTGGTATGCATCATGCGCTCATTACATTCATCGCGATAGGTGCCATTACGTTGGTTGATGTACAAGTAATCATTTTCATGAAAATCGTTACCAATATAAATATCAGGATAGCCATCCAGGTTGATGTCGGATACAACTATACCCAACCCATACCCAATTGCTGAACTTTGAATACCGGTTTGCCGGGTGATGTCTGTAAACCTTCCATCGTCGTTTCGAAAGATCCTGTCGCCCGAAAGTGGGTGATAGGTGTTTAAAAATTCATTGCGTGGTTTAAATGTTCCATTCTGGTGCACCGAATGATTGAGCAGGTACATATCCAGGTCGCCATCCATATCATAATCGAAAAAGGATGCGTGCGTGCTGAATCCCGAAAAATCCAGGCCATATACAGGTGCTTCGTCTTTAAAAGACGGTATACCATTCTTGTCGAGGCCCTGGTTGATCAGTAAAAGATTTTTTCCCTGCAGGGTTTCGAATTTGCCAACACGACACACATAAATATCCAGCAAACTGTCGTTGTTGATATCTACTACAGAAATCCCGGTTGTCCAGCCACCATCATTGGGAATGCCTGCGGCTACGGTTTCATCATTGAACTTCATCCCACCCCTATTGATAAACAAACGGCTTTGCCCCTGGTTGGAACCGAAGAAGAGATCAATTTTCCCGTCATTATTAAAATCGCCTGCTCCTACACCACTGCCGTTATAAAAATAGATGTATTTAAAGAGGTTGAATTCGTTGCTATAAGAAAGCTTGTTTTCAAAATCGATACCCGTTTCACCATGGTCCAATACTTTGAATAAGGCAGCGCTTTGATCTTTCCTATTGTTGCATCCGGATATTGCCAATATACCCATCATCAACAATGGCATACAATAGTTCAATAGCGTTCTCCGTCGGCTATCAGCACCGGCGCACCGTATACTTGTTATATGTTCACTTGCTTTTTTGTGCATCCTTATTCAAAATATAAATTACCGGTCTTTCATTGTTGATACCGATTATTACTCCATCCCGATTATTGATCCTGATACTTCGTATGTCTTTTATTTCCCCACGGATACTCATTCCAGATTTCAACGATGGCAACCACGTCATACTCCCTTTTCCGTTGTTGAGCAGTACATGACCATAACTGCCATCCAATCGTCCGAATTGAGGTGGAAAACCGAATTTATTACCACCGAGCAGCAAATCCATATGACCATCTGCGTTCATATCCTTCATTGCTACCGCATGTACGCTTGAAAATTGCGTTTGTATAGGTAGCATAACTATTTCAAAAGTTCCATCTCCTTTATTAAAGGCAATCACAGACGAGCAGAAATTAAAAACTTTTTCTGTTGCCGTTGAAACCATTTCATCACCAAACAATTCCTGTATGCTTTTGGAAGCATATTCGCTATGGCGCAGATTCTGCTTTTTAAGTGCCGGGAACTGTTCTGTTATTTCGCGTTTTAGAAAAACAGGCATATCCCGTCCCTTTATGCTCCTGGTAAGAAATGCATCAATGGTGCCGCTTTTATCAAAATCATTGAGCCAAAGTTTTACTGGTTGTTCAAAACCTGGGCGTAAGTAAAAGTTTTCACCAATATTTCCCAGCACAAGATCCGGTTTGCCATCACCATTCAAATCTCCTGTTTTTACCGTTTGCCACCAGCCAGAATATTTTTCCAGCCCGGTGTTTTTCCATGCGATCATCTTCCCCGCTCCTTTATCATAACTATAAATTTCCGGGGTCATCCATTCCCCACAAATTACCAGCTCTTTCTTACCATCTCCATTCAAGTCTGCCCAGTCTGCGGCCGTAATCATTCCTGCTGTTGCCAACTGCGCATTCAGCCTGATCGTAACATCAGTAAAATGACCATTTCCATCATTATTATAAATATAACTTACTGGTGATATGCCGTACTGGTAAGGCACGCTCCTGCTTCCGATATAAAGGTCCTGGTCGCCATCTTCGTCATAATCATTTGCAACGGCAATTGCAATATTCATATCATTTTCAGGAAAGGCTTGAAAATCGATGGCAAAGTTTCCCTGCCCGTCGTTTTTGTACAACCGGTGTTGTGCAGTTCTACTTCCCTTTTCCATATTATTTCCACCTGCACCGATAAAGAGGTCGGCATCGCCATCTTTGTCTGCATCAAAAAACAGGATTGCCACTTCTTCAAAATCGACATACATCGAAAAATCCTTCCCCGGCTTTTTACTAAATGAACCGCTCGCGTCCTGTATATACAGGTTACCTTCCTGGCCCTTGGCTCCGCCAATATACATATCTTCCCTTCCATCACCGTTTACATCAGCTACACCGATTTGTGGACCTTCGCGCGATAATAATTCTGGCAAATTGCGCTCATAATAAAAATCCAGGTGTTCATCTTCAGTATGCTTTTCAAGGTTGATAGCGGTGGGAAGTAACGTAGTTGATGTGGAATCAACACCTAAATTTTCTTTATAGGCAGGCAATCCGGTAGAAGGTTTTGTAATTACATGTTGCTTATTGATAGCAACATCGTAATAGCGATTGTATGTTCTGTCTGGCCAGATAATCTCCACCGAATCGACTTTGTTTTGCTTTCCAATTCCAATTACCTGCTTGTAATCCATACATGACTGAAAACCGCGTGAAGGAGCCAGCTCGCGATAATAGACGGATGAATCGATATATATTTTTATTTTACTGCCTATTGCAAATCCATTTGGCTTTTGCCCGCGCAATTGTATCGCTATATAATTATTCCCTGTTTGTTCCCTGCTATTATTTCTATATACAAATGAAGGCTGGTTTTCGTTATTGATCACCAGGTCGAGGTCGCCATCATTATCAAGGTCCCCATAGGCTATGCTGTTGGAAAATGTGGCTTTGTCAAAACCCCAATTACTTCCCACATCTTCAAAATCAAGGTTACCGGTATTTCTAAATACGCGGTTCGGTAGCGGTGTTACAGGTATATGACGCAATATTTCACTTATTTCATCGCGCTTTCCCGTTTCGAGCATTCGCTGGTATACATCATTGGAAAAAAAATCGAGAAAGTCGAGATCCGAAAGATCTTTATTAATGCCATTGCAAACATAGATATCATTGTATCCATCATTGTC
>CBFGYO010000215.1:0-5325 GCA_965652975.1 uncultured Chitinophagaceae bacterium
AACAACGTGGAAACCCGTAATCTTGATGATATCAAGGCTAAAACAGGTAACCTGTATGAATCAATTGCAATTGTTGGCAAGCGGGCAAACCAGATCAACATCTCGCTGAAAGAGGAATTGCATAACAAACTGGAAGAGTTTGCGAGCCATACCGATAGCCTTGAAGAGATTCATGAGAATAAAGAACAGATTGAAATTTCAAGGGCATATGAAAGAATGCCTAACCCGGCACTGCTCGCAACGCAGGAGTTTATGGACAATAAAGTCTATTTCCGCAAAGGCGAAGACGAGCTTTTTAGCTAATAGGACTTTTTTGAAATAATAATAGGGCGACTTCGGTCGCCTTTATTTTTTTGGTTAATTAGTTTGTTGCGCCAAAGCTGTTTAGCTAAAGGTTTGAGCTTTTATAACTTAATGGTATTTTTGGTAGATGTTACAGGGTAAGAAGATATTGCTTGGCATTACGGGAAGCATAGCTGCTTATAAATCCATTTTCCTACTTCGCCTCCTGGTAAAGGCCGGTGCAGAAGTAAGGGTGGTGATTACCCCTGCCGCTAAGGATTTTGTACCCACACTCACCCTCTCCACCCTCTCTAAAAATCCGGTGCTGGTCGATTTATTCGACGATGAAAGCTGGTCCAATCACGTACAGTTGGGTCGCTGGGCCGATGTGTTGCTGATTGCTCCTCTAAGTTGTAATACATTGGCAAAAATGGCCAATGGGCAATGTGATAATCTTTTACTCGCCACCTATCTTTCCGCTACATGCCCCGTAGTGGCGGCGCCCGCAATGGATGAGGACATGTGGCACCATGCCTCTACGCGTAATAATTTGGAAAAAATAGCATCCTTTGGTAATAAAATCATCCCCGTTGAAAAAGGAGAATTAGCGAGCGGGCTGTATGGCGACGGGCGGATGGCCGAACCTGAACAGATAGTTCAATACCTGGTCGATAATTTTTTTTTGACACGTCCGCTAACGGGTAAAAAAGCACTGGTTACTGCCGGACCTACATACGAACCCATCGACCCCGTCCGTTTTATAGGTAACCATTCCAGCGGTAAGATGGGTATTGCCATTGCAAAGGAGTTGCACGACCGGGGAGCTGCAGTAACATTGGTAATGGGACCGTCGAATATCGAGTTGTCGGCAAATGGAATAACTGTAAAAAGGGTTACAACCGCGGCCGAGATGCTGGAAGCCTGTGAGAAAGAATTTGAAAGCATGGATATAGCTGTGATGTCGGCCGCTGTTGCAGATTATGCACCCGCTGAGAAAGCTTCAGAGAAGATCAAGAAGAAGGATACTTCACTCACCATTGAACTGCATAAAACAAAAGATATTCTGAAAAACCTGGGTGACCGGAAAACTGAAAAACAGGTGCTGGTAGGCTTTGCACTGGAAACAAATAACGAACAGGAAAACGCAAGGGAAAAGCTGGTTAAGAAAAATGCAGACCTCATCGTATTGAATTCGCTTAACGATCCCGGCGCAGGTTTTGGACATGACACCAATAAGATCACCATTTTTGACAGGAACGGCGGTGAGTTGCATTTCGAGACAAAATCCAAAAATGAAGTGGCGAAAGATATTGTTGACTCCATAATCCGATTTAAATATGCTTAAGAAAATATTGTTTTTTACATTGTTAATTGGCACTGGCATTACCTTGAAGGCGCAGGAGATACAGGCTCGCCTGACCGTAATGACCAACCAGATTAGCACCACCGTGGATAAGAAGATCTTTATGACTTTACAAACGGCGCTGACAAATTTTGTAAATGGTCGCAAATGGTCACCAGATGTTTACTCACCCCAGGAAAAAATTCAATGCAATTTTTTATTGAACGTAGAAAAAGAGTTGGGCAACAATGTATATAAAGCGACGCTTACTGTACAGGCAGCGCGCCCTATTTACAATACCACGTACGATTCACCAATAGTTAATTTCATCGATGATAATGTGGTATTCAGGTACCAGGAATTTCAGCCTATAGAATTTAATGAAAACCGTGTGCAGGGCAACGATCCTGTTGCGGCTAACCTGCCAGCAGTGCTGGCTTACTATGTCAACATTATATTGGGCCTCGACTACGATTCGTTTACACCCCGCGGCGGCGATGTGTATTTCAAAAAAGCCTGGAGCATCGTTACCAATGCACCGGAAAGCCGGGAAATTAATGGATGGCGTTCATTTGAAAGCCAGCGCAACAGGTATTGGCTGGCAGAGAATTTTAACAACAACCGTTTTAATCTCATTCATGATGTGCTGTATGCTTATTACAGGCTGGGGTTGGATTTGTTTTATGAGAATGAAGATGCTGGCAGAGCAGGCATCCTGAACAGCCTGAATTTTCTAAATGCTATCAATGCGCAAAATCCCAACTCCATGCTGATGCAGTTTTTCTTCCAGGGCAAAAGCTCGGAGCTGATAAAGGTTTTTAGTAAAGCAAACGGTGAAACCAAGACGCGCGCGAAGGATATCTTAACACGTCTCGATATTACCAATACAACGGCCTACAAAGAATTGAAATGAGACTTTTTCTTTCCGCCTTACTTATAATAATGGTGATTGGTTGTAGTAAAAAAGATAGAACTCCGCGGGGAGTTTTGTCGAAGGAAAAAATGGAAGATGTATTGTGGGATATGATGCAGGCCGACGAGTTTCTCAAGGATCATGTTCTTAAAAGCGATTCTACCAGGAGTGATACACTGGTAAGCAGTAGCGGTGTTTATGAACGTGTATTAGCTTTGAATAAAACCACCCGGGAGGAATTTGACAGTAGTTTCAACTATTACCGGCGCCATCCGCTATTAATGAAAACGATACTGGATTCGATAAATGCAAAACAACAATCGGCGTTACCCCCACCAGCCTCCTACCCCCTGCCCCGGACAGCGGATAGCCTTCCACGACTGGCCGACTCAATGCCTAAATTGCGAGATTCAATGCACAGGTTTCGCGATCGTAGATTACGTCCCAACGTGGTGCAATAGCATTCGTTTATTATAGGCTCAACTTCCCTAATTTTATTACCTGATCTATTTATATGAATAAAGTAGTTGCAAATGCCACACAGGCCATAATGGATATTGAAGATGGTGCTGTATTAATGTTGGGGGGATTTGGATTATGTGGCATACCTGAAAATTGTATTACTGCGCTTGTAAACAAAAAAGTGATGAACCTTACCTGCATCTCCAATAATGCCGGGGTGGATGACTTCGGTATTGGGCTGATGTTAAAACAAAAGCAGGTAAAAAAAATGATTGCTTCTTACGTAGGCGAGAACGCTGAGTTTGAACGCCAGTTGTTGAGTGGTGAGTTGGAGGTGGAGCTGGTACCGCAAGGTACACTTGCTACCAGGTGTATGGCTGCAGGATATGGAATGCCGGCGATCTTTACACCAGCAGGAGTAGGTACTGAGGTAGCAGAGGGGAAAGAGACGAGGAATTTTAACGGCAAGGATTACCTGATGGAGTATGCGTTTGATGCAGACTTTGCAATCGTGAAAGCCTGGAAAGGCGATACGCAGGGCAACCTGGTATACAGGGAAACTGCACGCAACTTCAATCCTTTGATGGCAATGGCCGGGAAGATAACCATTGCTGAAGTGGAAGAGCTGGTGCAGCCTGGAGAACTTGAACCGGGTTGTATTCATACTCCTGGCATTTATGTACATCGAATTTTCCAGGGTGTGAACTATGAAAAGCGAATCGAGCAGCGCACCGTTCGAAAAAAGTAAAATACTAGAGGTATAGCATCTTCATTGAAATTATTAAATGGCTGGATAAGCAGAATGTAATATGGCATTATCAAAGGAACAGATCGCACAGCGTATTGCGAGAGAACTTAAGGATGGATATTATGTAAATCTCGGTATCGGTATACCTACTTTGGTGGCCAATTATATACCTAATGGCATCAACGTGATTTTGCAAAGTGAAAATGGATTATTGGGAATGGGACCTTTTCCTCTGGATGGCGAGGAAGATCCAGACCTGATCAATGCAGGTAAGCAAACGATAACGACGGTGCCGGGCTCTGCATTTTTTGATTCAGCCATGAGTTTTGGGATGATTCGCGCAGGTAAAGTTGATCTTACAGTGCTTGGTGCGATGGAAGTAAGTGAGGAAGGTGATATTGCCAATTGGAAGATACCCGGCAAAATGGTAAAGGGTATGGGAGGTGCGATGGACCTGGTTGCGAGTGCGCGGAATATTATTGTGGCGATGATGCATAGCAACCCGAAGGGTGAGTCTAAATTATTGCCTCGATGCAGTTTGCCGCTAACGGGTGTAAAATGTGTAAGGAAGATCGTGTCTGATCTTGCGGTATTGGATATCACGCCCGAAGGATTTAAATTGCTTGAGCGAGCACCGGGTATCAGCGTGGAGGAAATAAAAGCGAAGACAGCGGGTAAGTTGCTGATAGAAGGTGACATTCCTGAAATGACTTTTTAAATCCGGGTATAACTTGTTGTCTTGTCCTAAAACAAGTTTGCAAATCCAACCCGTAGAGCAAAAATGGATACCACTTTTATATATTAGTAGATGTTTCTCGCGGCGAACGCAAAGAAATTGCTGCGATCGCCGCGAGAAACATGTCGGAGATTCCGAATCCCTGTGTTAATCAATCAGATTATTCTTCACTGCAAAGAACACCAGCCCAGCCGTGTTCTTACTTCCAAAGCGTTCCATCAGCCTGTCTTTAATAGCTTCTACGGTACGCGGGCTGATTTCCATTTTTTGTGCAATCTCCTGTGCGGTAAATTCCATGCAGATAAAGCGCAGTACATCTTTTTCTTTATCGCTGAGGGTAATTTCGTTGTTGAGTGAAGGAACTACTTTCTGCCGCGAGTGTGATTTTTTGAGAAGGATGCGGTTTACGAAATTATTAAGGTAATATCCTTTTTCGTGTACTTCCATGATAGCGCGGCGTATTTCCTGGGGTTCAGCATTTTTCAACAGGTAGCCATTGGCGCCGTTTTCCATCAGGTGGTATACAAAGCGTTCATCTTCGTACATGCTTAGTACAAGCACTTTTATGCCGGGGTATTGTTTGCTGATTGCTTTGGTAGCTTCGATGCCGTCTTTGCCGGGCATGCGCAGGTCCATCAATACTACTTCGGGTTGTGAGTCGGGGATACCATTGAGCAGTTCATCGCCGTTCTCAGCTTCCTGTACGAATTTGATATTGGTAAATGGACGCAAAGAAAGTATAACTCCTTTCCGGAAGATCTTGTGATCGTCAGCTATAGCCACTTTAATGATTCCCATAGTTATCAGATATTGCGCAAATTTAATGAATTTAACTGTTGCGA
>CBFGYO010000216.1:0-5324 GCA_965652975.1 uncultured Chitinophagaceae bacterium
ATGGTTTCGATGGTTATCTCTTTACTGGATGATTTGACAAAATTTCGTAACACTTTCTTTGCTAAATCTAAGTCGATCTCTCTCCTGTTTAGCGAAGATTGTGCCAACAGTGATATCAAAGCTCCCTCCAGTTCGCGCACATTACTATTGATATTGTAGGCGATATACTTCACTACTTCCTTGGGCATTTCAAGCCCATCGTTCTTCATCTTCCTTTCCAGTATATCTATACGTGTATCGTAATCAGGCACCTGTAAATCGGCACTTAAACCCCAGCGAAAACGGCTCAATAATCTTTCCTGAACACCCTCCAAATCCTTGGGTGGCTTATCAGAAGTAAGGATCAATTGCTTGCCGGACTGGTGCAGGTGATTGAATATCGCGAAAAAGGCATCCTGCGATTTTTCGGCCTTGGCGAAAAACTGCACGTCATCAATCAACAATACATCTATGAGTTGGTAAAAATGAATGAAGTCATTAATGGCATTGTTACGGCTGTGATCCATAAACTGGTTGATGAACTTCTCGGAGCTCACATACAATACCACTTTATTAGGGTGCGACCTTTTTACCTCATTTCCGATAGCCTGTGCGAGGTGTGTTTTACCCAATCCCACCCCGCCATAGATTACAAGGGGGTTGAATGAATTGGCGCCAGGCTTTTCAGCAACCGTTTTGCCGGCCCTGCAAGCTACCCGGTTACAATCGCCTTCTATAAATGCATCGAAAGTATAAATATGATTAAGCTGCGGGTCGATCTGCATTTTCTTCAGACCCGGTATAACAAACGGATTCTTGACGGGATTGTTTATGACAAGCGGGAAATCCATTTCGTTATTTGAAAATGTTTTAAAACCCTGGCCGCTTACATCCATGGTTACAGGCTTGTTCTTACTATTGCCACTGTCAACCATTATGCGGTATTCGAGACGGGCATCTTTACCCAATTCTCTTTTCAATGTCTTCGCTAATAAATTTACGTAATGTTCTTCGAGATATTCGAAAAAGAATTGACTCGGAACCTGGATAACTAAAACATTATTTTTTAATGATACAGGATTGATGGGTTCAAACCATGTTTTGTAATGCTGCCATTCAACAATGTCCTTGATGATCTTTAAACAGTTGGTCCAGATTTTTTCAGCATTTTTCTCCATCAGTGAACACGCAGTTTATATATCGGGTTATGTATAGTCTTTGAAAATTTGTCCTGGAAAATTCTCCACACGATGTCAGTAAAAAAAGTTGGACAGGAGGGCGAATATCAACATTTCTTTTATAAAAAAAAATTTTTATTCACCTGTTTTTTTACTAACTGTTATAGAATAAGAATTTGTCATTTTTTTACGAGAAAATTTGGAAAATTCAAAATCTAATCGGCCTAAAATTATTCCTGCAAAACCAACCTGGTTAATAATCGTATCATTACCTTTTTTATTCTTTATCACTACGGGATTGTCCATAAAGGTATGCGTGTGTCCCCCTATGATAAGATCGATATTTTCTGTTTCTTTTGCAAGTATTTCGTCACTTACTATGTTTTCAGTTTTATACTGGTAACCTAAATGCGACAAACAAATTATCATGTCGCAATCTTCCCTTTTCTTCAATCTTTCTGCTACTTCATTAGCTTTTTGAATCGGGTCTAAATACTTCGTTTGTTTATAAAGGTTTGCAGGTACCAAACCCCGCATTTCTATACCTACTCCAAACACACCGATCTTCAACTTTCCTTTACGGAATATTTTATAGGGTATCGTTTTATTTTCCATTTCCGTACCGGTAAAATCATAATTGCTTACAAGCATCGGAAAGTTGGCATTACGGGTCAATTGCGTCGCCAGGTTTTCCATCCCACCATCAAAATCATGATTGCCAATAGTACAGGCATCATAACCCATTGCCGACATCGCCTTGATCTCCGGTTCACCTTTATAAATATTAAAATAAGGTGTACCCTGGAAGATATCACCAGCATCCAGCAACAATACGTGCTCCTGCTCCGAACGTATCTTCTTAATCAACGCAGCACGCGATGCTACACCCCCCAGGCCCTGGTTGCGACCTCCGTCCATAGGGAAAGGGTCGATACGGCTATGAACATCGTTTGTATGCAGTATGGTCAACTTCAATGAATCGAAGAGACTGCCCGATTCCATAATGGAGGGGCCAGCTATCAACGCGCCTGCCGACATTGCAGCTTGTTGCAGGAATTTTTTTCTACTCCACATTAGTAACTCGATTTTCAACGCGGGCAGAAATATTCTTACCCTCGCTTTTTAATTTTTTTATGTAGTCAAACAAAGCATCCCGCATCAGGTAACCCCTGGTCTCCTGCGGTAGCGCCTTTAGTAAATCTGCATTATCGCCTCCATTAACTATAAAATCTGAATTGACAACACTATAAGTAGCGTCCGGGTCAAGAGGCTTCCCGCCCACCATTACATTCACCGCTTTTTTATTCCTGATCTGCATCGTCATCCCCGCTACAGGCCAGCCACCCTTTGCCGCAACGAGGTCGAGGAATTGTTGGAGGTGACTTCCTTTCAGTTTCTGCAATACCAGGATATTGTCGAAGGGCATCAATTCGAAAATCTTTCCGCGGGTTACGTCGCCTGCAGGCAACTGCGTCAACCTTATACCTCCATAATTAATGAAAGCAACATCTACCGGAGCTTTAAAGGATTCTTTTGCCATAATATAGAAAGCATCCACCATAAAATTTCCTAATGAACCTTCAGGACTCTTTTTATCCAATGCCATGTCGGCAAATCCAATTACATCGTTCATACTTTTATTTACACTATCACTATAAGGCTTCATTACACTACCTACAAGTGTATCCCTTCCCTGAATAGTGGAAATACGATAGTCATGATAGTTAAGTGAACGTGCCTGGTAAGAGGTATTGCAGGATATAAAAAGACAGGTAAATAAGGATAACAGGGTTATCAGAGCAAACTTTCGCATTGGTGGGTCAATATCATTCAAGATAGCGAGATTTTGGAAACAACAACTCTATTTTAAAATCAATTCCTAAAGAAATTGATCCCGGCTCAATTTCATAAATAAGTATGCATTATGTATAATAAATGTTCGGCAATAATCCACATCTTTGCGCCGGTTTCAACCCATCGTGCTATCATAAAGCTCCATGGTATTTCAGGATAAAAACCTGACACATGCAAAAGAATATTCACCTCAGGCTCCTTCCTTCCGAAGCAGTTGATCCGGCAATAATCAAACAATATATTGCCAGCACTGAAGCGGTCAGGCCTACAGCTATCACCGGCTACCATATAATCAAGTCTTCTATCGATGCCCGTGGAAAACAGGCCTGGATCAATTTGCAGGTTAAAGCATTTATAAATGAACCTTTCCATAGTCGCGAGCAAATAAATTTTCAATTCCAGGATGTAAGCAACGCTTCTCAAAAAGTATTAATAGTCGGTGCCGGACCGGCAGGCCTGTTTACTGCACTAAAACTTATAGAAGCTGGGATACAACCTGTGCTTCTCGAACGAGGAAAGGATACCCGGTCACGCAGGCGCGACCTGGCCCTGCTGAATAAAGAAGGAGAAGTAAATCCTGAAAGCAATTATTGCTTCGGCGAAGGTGGCGCAGGTACGTATAGCGATGGCAAATTATATACCCGCAGTTCAAAACGAGGAGATATCAATCGCATACTACAGCTTTTTGTACATTTTGGAGCTGATGAAAAAATATTATACGAATCACACCCTCACATTGGAACTAATAAATTGCCGCAGATCATAACTGCTATGCGTAAGCAGATAATTTCCAGCGGAGGTATCTTCTTATTCGAGAAAAAGGTCATTGGTTTTGCAATAACCAACAATTGTATTACAGGTGTACAAACCGCGGACGGAGATAGCTTCCACGCCGATGCTGTTGTTTTGGCTACGGGTCATTCAGCGCGGGATGTTTTCGAACTTTTGTATAATTCACGGATTGCTATCGAATCAAAATCATTTGCCCTGGGCGTAAGAGTAGAACATGCCCAGCAACTTATTGATAGTTCCCAATATCATTGTGCCATCCGCGATACTTTCCTGCCCCCTGCAGCATATAGCCTGGTGCACCAGGTAGAAGGAAAAGGTGTATTTTCTTTTTGCATGTGTCCGGGCGGAATTATAGCACCCGCCGCCACAGAGCCAGGCCAACTGGTAGTAAATGGATGGAGCCCCTCCAAACGTAATAATCCTTATGCAAATAGTGGAATTGTGGTTACGGTGGAAGCAGCGGATGCAATGGCATACCTGAAAAAAGCACAATTGAAAGATCCATTGCTATTATTAAAATTTCAGCAGGCTATTGAACAAAAGGCTTTTGATGCAGGTGGAGGCAAGTTTGTGGCTCCGGCACAGCGCCTCTTTGACTTTACTGCAGGTAAGATCTCAGCTACCTTACCTCCATGTTCGTATATTCCCGGTATCGCATCTGCAAGGCTGGGAGAAGTTCTTCCACCCTTTATTTATAAACGACTGCAGGCAGCATTCAAAGAGTTTGGTAAAAAAATGAAGGGTTATCTAACCAATGAAGCCGTGGTGGTGGCTACAGAATCGAGAACTTCATCGCCTGTAAGGATACCCAGGGATTCACAAAGCCTGGAACATCCACAGGTAAAAGGATTATATCCCTGTGGTGAAGGTGCGGGCTACGCGGGTGGTATCGTAAGTGCGGCGATGGATGGGGAAAGGGTAGCGAATCAAATCATAGCCAAGGGCAAATAAAAAAGAGCCGAGTGCGAGAGCGAAGAGCGATAACCCGCTCTCACACTCGCTCTCCGCTCTCCTATTATGTCCATTATTTCTTGTAGTTTGCCCCCTACTTTTTCCACTTGACCGATTTTTTATCCCTACATGCGCAGGAAATCTATTTTTGCTGCTTAAACCTACTGCTATGCCGCTGCTGGAACTAAAGAACTTAAAAAAATATTTTGCTACCCAGAAGGCTGTAGATGATATCAGCTTTTCTATTGAAAAGGGGAACATATTTGGTTTGCTCGGACCCAACGGTGCTGGCAAAACGACGGTAATACGAATGATCACCGGCATATTTTACCCGGATGAAGGTGAAATACTTTTTGATGGCCGACCCTTTGATCCACTCAACGACATCGGGCATATCGGATATATGCCGGAGGAACGTGGATTATACAAAAAAATGAAAATCGGCGAACAGGCAATGTACCTCGCGCAACTCAAAGGCCTGGGCCGTATCGAAGCCAATAAAAAGATCAGGCGATGGTTCCAGAAATTTGAAATGGAAAGCTGGTGGAATAAAAAAGTGGAAGACCTTTC
>CBFGYO010000217.1:0-5275 GCA_965652975.1 uncultured Chitinophagaceae bacterium
ATAAGTCAATTTCCCATCTACAATTTTATATTGATAGGTTATTTCTGAAGCACAAACAGCAAGTGCGATCACCGTGGTATCGGGCTTTCCCTGAAAATCTTCCCCCTTCAATTTATAGTCAGGAGACCAACGAATAGTATCCTGTGAGAAAGTCCTAGTGGAAGCACCAAAAAATAAAAAAGCAAAAATGATAAGTTTTAGAATCTTCATGCTAGTAAAATGAAGTTAAAGGAAAATTAGCTGTCTTTCCAACCGTATACATCGTTTGCTTTAAATCACAAGGTGACATAGTGATCAAAGTGTTTTCAGATGCAAGCCCTGTGTTTCTAGCTCGAAGCTCGAGGCTCGAAGCTCGAGGCCCTTCAGGCGGCCGGCTTTCTTGCAAAATAGTGCCGGGCTGTTTTTGCAAAGCGGCGATACCATTCTTTATTGAACAGTTGCGAATCACGCATTGCTTTATACGTGAGAAATACGCCAATCGGCACCAGCACAAAACTCGCGAGCCACATCCCGAAAAAGGGACTCACAGAATTTTCTTTTGCAAACTTTTCGCCCATCGTGCTTGAAAAATAAAATACCATGAAAAAAATGATCGCAAAAATGAGGGGTGTGCCCAAGCCACCTTTACGAATGATCGAACCAAGGGGCGCCCCAATGAGGAAAAGTACGAGACAGGCGAGTGATAAAGAGATTTTACGATGCCATTCAATCTTGTGCTTCCGCAAAATCCTTTCGCGTTCTTTTAAATTGGGCCCGATAGCGTCTATACTTGCCCTTAGGGAGTTGACTTGCGACATGGCTTTTTGCGCGACACTCATTTTCGCTGAGTCAGGCAACCACTGCGTGAAGGTCTTTGCAGCTTTTCGGGCACCTGTGTCAGTATTAGCTATTTTTTGGTTGGAACTATCAAGAAGCTTTTCAAAAACCAAAAATGTATAGATATTTTTTTCAAGCTGGTCGCGCACAGACCTATTTTCACGACCCAGCGAATCGATGGCCTTGTCCAATTGCCGCATGCTGAGCACCCGCTCATTATTCTTGTTTACATTTTCATCAGTACGCACAAACTGGAATGAACTGAGGTCAAACTGCTTGGTATATTCCTTGAATCCCAATCGCACATATTCAGTGTTGGGGCTGTAGGCGCTTTGCGTTCTTTCTTCATAGCGCCATCCGTCGCGGAGGTTAAACACCAGGTATCTTTTATTTTGGGAGATGCTCATCACCCCGCTTTTGGCTATAATAAAATTATCCTGTACGGGGTTTGTTTGCTCATACACGATCACATCGCGAATAATACTGTCGTTGTCTTCCTTCTTACCAATCTTGATTGCGAACTTCCCGATCTTATCATAAAAAACACCTTCTTTGAGATCGAATGCCGGCTTTGCATACACAATATCGGCAAGTAGTGTACGCGATTTGAGATTGGCGACGGGTATGATATAATTGGAAAATAAAAAAGCGACACCACATATAAGGAGTGTTACAAAAAATAGGGGCCTCATGAATCGCAACAGGGAAATACCCGAAGCCTTGATAGCAACCAGCTCAAAACTTTCACCCAGGTTACCAAATGTCATCAACGAAGAAAGGAGGATGGCAAGTGGCAGTGCAAGCGGAACCAATACGGCGCCCTGGTACCAGATAAATTCAAGAATCACCCCTGCGCCCAGGCCTTTACCGACAAAATCGTCGATATATAGCCAAAAGAACTGCATCACCAGCACCAGCAATGTAATGAAGAAGGTGGCGATAAACGGCCCGATGAAGGCTTTTACTATCAGTTTATCTAATTTCTTGAACACTTAACTTTAAATATGAATCTGGCAAAAATAAGGCTTTCACCCATCGAGATGGACCTGGTTACAAACGCCGATTGGATTTTAACAAAGAACGGCATCATGCGCAAAGCCTGGCAACTTCTGGAAGGGTTGCAGGAATATCAACAGGGCCTTAATATGCAATACCACCAACAATTACCTGCAGAGGTAATGCGTATTCCCGCAAAAATATCAAAGGGTGAAAACTATCGCGGGCTTCCATACCTGGTGCTGGATCATCCCCGTTTTTTTGAAAAAGAAAATTCCTTTGCAATAAGAACCATGTTCTGGTGGGGTCATTTCTTTAGTATCACACTGCATTTATCCGGAGAGATGAAACGTATTTATACCAGATCGTTGCAGAAGGGATATGCGCAGATGGTTAATAATGGTTACTTCATTTCCAATAACGATGCAGAGTGGGAACATCATTTTGAAAGCGACAACTATTGCTTACTGAGTAAAATTAGTCAGCAGGATTACCAGCTTCAATTGCAGGAACGCCCTTTTGTAAAACTTGCACAAAAAGTTACACTCGATAAATGGAATGACGCCCACGACTTACTGGCGAAATACTATAGCGAGTTGATGGAAATGTTGCATCATCAGTTACCAAGACGGTGAAACAGATCTTTCACCTGGTGGTCCCATAAAAGGCTTTGATCTTTTATGTCTTTCTTTTCGGCAAAATCCTTAATGACCAGTATGGTTTGATTCGTGATCTCCGATTTTTCGATCCTGAATTCAAAATACTCTTCTTTCGGAGCCGAATCCCAGTGAAATCTTACAAATTTATCAGGCTCGCTCTCGAGGAGATCTGCTTTGTCAAAAGAACCGTTCCAGCCGAAGTAAAACATGCCATCCCTCTCGTCAACTTTATCTGCGAACCATTCGCCTAATCCTGCAGGAGTGGAAAGAAATTCATATAAAATAGATGGTGAACACCGCACCGGGAACTCTAACGTGTATAATTGTTTGCTCATCTTTCATATTGATTGAAATCATCCTATTGCTGCAATAATAAAAAATTAATCCTTCCGTCAAACTATTTTCAAGGTTATTTTTCGGCTTATTTGAAGCTTACTTCAAGATCTTTAAAATAAAACGCATATGAAAACGTTAACATAATGCCAAGATTTTTTTGGGCTATATTATTAAATAGCTTAAATTGGCCTGAAGTTCAATACGTTCTGAACAACCATATGATTTTGCGGTGGGTATTTTTAGAGTATTAAGCTGACCAAAACTTTTAATTCTTTATCCCTTTAAATACACCATTCTAAACCCATACCTATGAGCATGAGACAGTTGAAGATCACGAAGTCTATTACCAATCGTGAATCTCAAAGCCTTGAAAAGTACCTCCAGGAAATCGGTAAAGTCGAACTTATTACCCCTGAAGAAGAGGTCAAGTTAGCAACCCTTATAAAGCAGGGCGATCAGCGCGCATTGGATCGATTAACGAAGGCCAACCTCCGTTTCGTCGTTTCTGTGGCCAAGCAGTACCAAAACCAGGGATTGTCACTTCCCGACCTTATTAACGAGGGTAACCTGGGGTTGATCAAAGCCGCCCAGCGCTTTGATGAAACACGAGGTTTCAAGTTCATTTCCTACGCCGTTTGGTGGATTCGCCAAAGTATTCTGCAGGCACTGGCCGAGCAATCGAGGATCGTTCGCCTTCCACTCAATAAAGTGGGACTTACCAATCGTATCCAAAAAGCCTTTTCGGCCCTGGAGCAGCAGTTTGAACGCGAACCATCTGCCGAAGAGCTGGCTGAAGTGCTGGAAATGGACCTGGAGGAAGTATCTGCCACCCTGGGTATCAATGCCCGGCACGTAAGCGTGGACACACCATTGTCTGAAGGCGAAGACAATACGTTGCTGGATGTGCTGGAAAATCCCAATGCGGAAAAAACAGACGCCAACCTCGATCACAAAGAATCGCTGAAGACAGAAATCGATCGCAGCCTGAAAACGCTTACTGAAAGGCAAAAAGAAGTGATCTGCTATTTCTTCGGAATTGGCGTGGATCACCCGATGAGCCTGGAAGATATCGGCGAAAAGTTCAACCTTACGCGCGAACGTGTACGCCAGATAAAGGATAAGGCGATCACTAAATTAAAAACAAGTACCCGGACAAAACTCCTGAGAACTTACCTGGGTGCCTGATCATTAATTAAAACGATTACAACTGATATAATCTTTACACTTCTACTTTATCTTTGCAAAGCTTTTAAAAGTGAACATCATGATGTTCACTTTTTATTTGTGTGAACTGGAAAAATACAGTGTATTATGTTTAACAGCCTGCAGGACAAACTGGAGTCGGCCTTTAAAAATCTCAAAGGCCAGGGACGAATCACAGAACTGAATATTGCGACAACCGTAAAGGAAATCCGGCGTGCGCTGGTAGATGCGGACGTCAATTATAAAATAGCCAAGGATTTTACGGATAAAGTAAAGGATAAGGCCACGGGTGAAAAGGTGATTAATGCCATATCACCCGGTCAGTTGATGACCAAGATCGTGAAAGACGAGCTGGCTGAACTAATGGGTGGTGAAGAAGCAGTATTCAACGCAAAGGGCAATCCCGCCGTGATATTGATTGCAGGTTTACAGGGTAGTGGTAAAACTACATTTAGTGGTAAACTCGCCCATTTCCTTAAAACCAAAAAAGGTCTTTCGCCCATGCTTGTCGCAGGCGACGTGTACCGCCCTGCGGCAATGGAGCAGTTGCGTGTACTGGGTGAGCAGATCAATGTGGATGTTTATATCGAAGAAGAAAGCAAGGATCCCGTGGCAATTGCCGAAAATGCAATTAGGGAAGCCAAATCGAAAAATAAGAATGTAGTGATCATCGATACTGCCGGCCGGTTAGCAATCGATGAGGCCATGATGACTGAAGTGGCGAATATCAGGAATGCTGTAAAACCGCAGGAAATCCTGTTTGTCGTCGACTCCATGACCGGCCAGGATGCGGTAAATACTGCAAAAGCATTCAACGAGCGCCTTGATTTCAGTGGCGTGGTGCTTACTAAACTGGATGGTGATACCAGGGGTGGTGCGGCTCTTTCTATCCGCTACACGGTCAATAAACCTATTAAGTTTGTTAGCAGCGGGGAAAAGATGGATACCCTGGATGTGTTTTATCCCGAAAGGATGGCACAGCGAATCCTGGGCATGGGCGACATTACCTCCCTGGTAGAAAAAGCGCAGGAGCAGTTTGACGAGGAACAAACGAGGAAGCTGGAGGGAAAGATCCGCAAAAATAAATTCGATTTTGCCGACTTTAAGACGCAGCTCGAGCAGATCAAGAAAATGGGAAATATGAAGGACCTGTTGGGTATGATCCCGGGCCTGGGCAGCAAGATTAAAGACCTCGATATCAGCAACGACTCCTTCAAAGGCATCGAAGCAATGATCAACTCCATGACTCCCGAAGAGCGCAATAA
>CBFGYO010000218.1:0-5219 GCA_965652975.1 uncultured Chitinophagaceae bacterium
ACCGCTGCGTTAGATCCGTTTAATACTGCTAATAATACACCTAAATCAGTAATGGAAACAAGGACTATTACTTCCAACGAATATCGCCTGCAGTCTTCTGGCGACCTGACATTTTCCATTCTCCCGGGGCTTGATTTTAAGACAATGGGAAGCGCCTATATTAATTATAGCAAAGCACTGGATTTTGCCAAACGCAACTCAAACCGCGATGGAGATGCCAACCGTGGGCAGTATAACAATGTGACGTTCATCGATCTTTTATGGGAGAACACGCTTACTTATATAAAGAACATTAAAAAGCATTCGATAAATGTGTTAGCCGGCTACACGGCACAAAAATCATCAAGCAATCTCGAGCAGATCGTAGCTACCAATTTTCCTTCTGATAATATTACCGAAGCAAGTACTGCTTTGCAAATTGAACAGCTTTCTGTTGACGCCAATGGAAATTTCAATGGCACGTATACTGCTAAATACAGGGAAGGACTATTATCGGCACTTGCTCGTATAATGTATAGTTACGACAACAAATACCTTTTATCAGCAAGTATCCGAGGTGATGGTAGTCACAAATTTGCACCGGGTGAAAAGTGGGGTTATTTTCCATCCGTGTCTATAGGATGGGTGGCCTCTCAGGAAAAGTTTATGGAGAGCATTGCCTGGCTCAGCAATTTAAAACTTCGCGCCAGCTATGGTGTAAGCGGCAACAACCGTATTCCTACGGATTTTGGATGGCTCGACCTGCTATATGCTGCCAACTATTCTTTTGGTACGGGAAATGGAGCGAGCGTATCCGGCCAGGCACCTTCTCAAACCATCGCAGCCAATCCACTAATTAGCTGGGAAAGGACAAACCAGTTTAATGCAGGGTTGGATATTTCTGTTTTTAAAAATGCGATCAGTTTAGGTATCGATGTTTACCAGAGTAAAACGCAGGCCTTATTGCTTAAGCAGTCATCGATGGCTTTTATTGGTGTACCACAATTCTGGAACAATATCGGCCGCCTGCAAAACAAGGGTATCGAAATTGAACTTACCAGCAACAACATGCGCCGTAAGGATTTCAAATGGACTACATCTGCCAACTTCGCCAAGAATACAAACAAGTTGTTGCAACTGGGCGAAGAAGCGTTGATATTGAACCAGGGTGAGCGTACCGAACTTTACCTTAACAAAGTGGGTGCGCCCTTTATACAGTTCTTCGGTTATAAAACAGATGGCGTATGGTTGTCGCAAGCACAAATCACCGAAGCACAGGCCGCCGGACTTACCAGCAGCCTGAGCAACGTGTTTGTTCCCGGTGGATTGAAACTGGTGGATATAAACGGCGATAAGAAACTTGATGCTGATGACCGTACCGTAATCGGTTCGCCCAACCCCGATTTTTCCTGGGGTATCACAAATAGTTTTACTTACAAGGCATTCGATCTGAGTTTTATGTTCCAGGGTGTACAGGGTGGCCAGCTGGTAAACGGGGATCCTAATTACAATGAAACCAAACGTTATAATAAAGCGTATAACAATAACCGGTGGCTGAGCCCAATGTTCCCGGGCGATGGAAATACTCCTTACTCTACAGTAGGATTTAACTGGATGCTGACGGATTATGTTGTAGAAGATGCTTCCTATTATTGTTTACGTGAATTGATCGTGGGTTACACGTTGCCAACCAAGATCAGCAAGTCGCTTCACCTTAATTCAATGCGCGCTTATTTTTCGGGACAAAACCTTTATTTCGGAACACCCGGCAGTTACAGGGGCATCAATACAGAAGCAAGATTTACAACGGGACCATACAATACACCACTGGTAGATGGCTACCAGCGTGGAGGGTTCCCAATGCCTAAAACACTATTATTCGGTATCGATATTAATTTTTAACCAGCAAAAAAACGAATTATGAAACGTATACATTTTATCCTGTTGTTTTGCTGCGCTGGTTTATTTGGCTGCAAGAAAACAATTGATCTTTACCCGCTGTCCAATTTGAATACGGGTACATACTATTCCAATTACGAGGAGGTGAAAGCTGCATTGACGGGATGTTACAACGGCATGCAACGTGCACTCTCCAATGAGTGGCAATTCACCGAGCTCAGGAGCGATAATGCAAAGCAGGGTGCGCCTGGAAGTACAGCCTCCGGCAATCGCGACCTGAGTGATCTCGATATGTTTATTCCGGCAACCACGCACCAGGCCAACTACACTTACTGGCTTGCTACGTACAGCAATATCCGCAATACGAATATTGTGCTGGAAAAGTTAGGCGTTGTATATGATCCTGCAACTGCTGAACATACATTCACTGATATAACCATACCCATTACAGATCTCGATCGCAGGCAGCTTGCAGGCGAAGCGATGTTTATAAGGGCTTATCATTATTTCAACCTGGTGAGATTATATGGTGGAGTTTTTCTTTTGCACAAAACAGCTTCACCACAGGAAGCAAAATTAATGTCGCGTTCGTCGGTTGCCGACATATATAAACTCATCGAAGCCGACCTGATCACTGCCGCTGCATCGATGAATCCCCGTAAGTACGACCAGATCCCAGCCGCTGATGTGGGCCGTGCCACCCGTTGGGCTGCCAAAGGATTATTAGCTAAAGTATACCTAACGCAGAATAAAAAAGCACAGTCAATTACCCTGCTCCAGGATGTTATTGCCAACAGCGGTTACAAACTGGAAGATGGTTATGCAAAAGTTTTTTCCATTACCAATGAAATGAACAGTGAAATATTGTTCGCCGTGCGTTATAAAGCCGGTGGCCTTGGTTTAGGATCACATTTTGGCAACACATTCGGTCCATTGGGTACTGGATCAGCAGTAATTAATGGTGATGGAGATGGACTAAATTATCCTACTGCCGAACTGGATACACTTACCAATGGTGATTTAAGAAAACCTACATTAATTGGTGTGTTTGGAACAGGTACTGCGGCAAAATGGTATGTAAAGAAATATTTATTCCCTGTTACCACCGTGGATGATGGTGAAAGTGACTGGCCTGTGTTGCGCTTTGCAGACATTTTACTAATGCTTGCCGAAGCACAGGGATACAATCAATCCAGCATTGACCTTATCAATAGCGTAAGACCGCGGGCAGGTTTGCCGAACCTTACGATGGCGACGATTACAGATGTCCAAAAGTTTGAAGAGGCACTTTCAACGGAAAGAAGGATTGAGTTCGCATTTGAAAATCAGCGTTGGTTCGACCTGGTACGTTTCAATACTACCATGACAACGATTACCGCCCAAAGTGCCATGAAGGCACATTACGCAGATGAATATTTTGCGCATTATCGATTATACCTGCCACCAACGCCTACACTGGCACAGTTGCAGGGATATGTAACGCAGGAAAAGTTGTTGTTGCCGATACCTCAGCGGGAGATCGATACGAATACGCAGTTGCAGATTGAGCAGAATCCGGGGTATTAGATAATAGTTAAGATAAAAGATAAAAGTTAGACAGGGCATATTTGCGTTATGCTCGATATGGCTAGATATTGAGATATCGGTAGTTAATTCTGCATGAAGATGTATTACGCCCCGTAGGGGCAAAATATATGGCTTAGAAAATTAATAACTGGTGAATTATTTGAATACTTGAATAGAAAACGAGAATTACTATGAAGAAAATATTCTTATCAGTAACCATGGTGACGTATGCGCTGGCTTTGTGGGCGCAGGGTGAGGATTCCGTTGTGTATAAGCCCGTTGAAATGCCGGCGGGATTTACATCGCAATTGAATGTTGTGTATACGAAAGTGAAGGATTGGGAGGGGAAGCTGGATTTGTATCTGCCATCAAAGGATAATGGACCCACACCGATAGTGATCAATATTCATGGCGGTGGTTGGAATAAGGGCGTAAAGGAATCGCAAACAGGATTCAATACTTTTTTCAAAATGGGTTACGCGGTTGCGAACATCGAGTACCGCCTCACCGGGCAGGCTACAGCACCTGCAGCAGTAGAGGATACGCGTTGTGCGCTTATTTATCTTATCAAAAATGCAAAGCAGCTCAATATCGACGTCAACAAGATCGTAATAATGGGAGGGAGTGCCGGTGGCCACCTGGCCCTGATGGCGGGATTGCTGGCAAACGATCACCGTTTCGATGGCAACTGTCCCGGAGTGGAGAATATTAAAGTGGCAGCCATTATCGATAAATATGGTATTACAGACGTTTGGGATTGGGGCTATGGCAAGAATGTAACGAGTAAATCGGCAGGGCGTTGGCTCGGCGACAAGGCAAATGATCAGAAGTTTGCGGCCTCTGTGTCGCCCATTAATTATGTAACGAAGAATAGCCCACCCATTTTCATTGTACATGGCAATGCTGATCCGACGGTACCTTACCAGCATTCAGTGGAATTGCATAAGAAATTAGTGGAAGCAGGAGTGAAGACGGAGTTTATAACCGTTGAGGGCGGACTACATGGAAAATTTGATAAGGAAAAAAATTCCGAGATCAATAAAGCAATTGCAGCGTGGTTAAAAGCATTGGGATTGGGTGGTAAGTAACCAAGCTGTGTGATCACATTGGTGAGCTGTTTTCGGAATTTGCAGTTTTTTGCAGGTAATATTTTGCAATAATTTGCGACTAGTTATAATTATCAAAAGCCAATTCATGTTCCCGTAAGCGATCGTTAATGAAGGAATGCCTTACCTTGAAAAAACTGAAAACGCTGTAGAATTAATATCATTACTGGATATTACCTTTAAAACATGGGAAAGAAAAATTACTTCCCTTACCATCGTCGTTTTACGTCTACGTAAAAATCCCATACAATTAGAGATTTGTAAATTTTTATCGTTGATCAGTTGAAAATTTCAATTCCAGAAACGTTGCCGGTAATTTTTTGTACCCGCTATAGGCGAATAAACTTGAATTGTTGCAGTAGATGGTCGAACATTGTTTTTTTAAAATAAAAATGGTGTAAGAAATTGATTAGAATAATTAGACTTCTGTTCTTTTGTTAAATATTTTTTATAAAATTGCATTCACTTATCCAACAAGCAAACCATTCCCTTACACACCACCGGGAGTATCTATCCATTGAAACCACACTTTTCACCAAAGTGTTTTTGCCATTAAACCTTTTATTAAAGGTGCCATTGTATTGAAGCAATGTCGCCGGCTATATCCTTGAAAATAGAGGAAGGTAGACAGGTACGTGTTTGACTAATCAAGATCAAGTTTGTGGGGGG
>CBFGYO010000219.1:0-5217 GCA_965652975.1 uncultured Chitinophagaceae bacterium
TATTTGCAGTAAGTACCTGATGCACTACTTTTGAGCATTCAAATAAAAATATGCGCACAGACTTTTTAGTTATCGGTTCAGGAATTGCAGGACTTACCTATGCATTGAAAGTGGCCAAACAATTTCCAGACAGGAAGGTGGTGGTAATGACAAAGGCTGCTGCTGATGAAACCAATACGAAATATGCGCAGGGAGGTATTGCAGTGGTCAACGACCTCGAGAATGATAGTTTCGAAAAGCATATTGAGGATACCCTGATTGCCGGCGACGGATTATGCAATGAAAAAGTGGTGGAAATTGTGGTAAAGGAAGGTCCCGAACGCGTAGATGAAATCATCCAGTGGGGTGCCAAATTCGATAAGGAAAGCGACGGCGATTATAAACGGGGAAAGGAAGGCGGTCACTCTGAATTTCGGATCCTTCATCACAAGGACGTTACCGGTAAAGAGATGGAAAGGGCGCTTATAGACGCCGTGGCACGTCAACAGAACATTGAATTCATTAAACACTGCTTTGTAATAGATATCATCACGCAGCACCACCTGGGTTACCTCGTTACCAAGGCCACTCCAGATGTAGAATGTTATGGGGTGTATGTGCTCAACAAGCTTACCAACCAGATTGAAAAGATCGTTTCCAAAATCACCCTGCTTGCTACAGGTGGCAACGGGCAGGTGTATCGTACAACCACCAATCCATCTATCGCCACGGGCGATGGCGTTGCCATGGTATACCGCGCCAAAGGGCGAATCGAGAATATGGAGTTCATACAGTTTCATCCCACCGCGTTATACGAAGCCGGCGTAAAGGGCCAGGCTTTTTTAATAACTGAAGCTGTGCGTGGCGACGGCGGGGTACTTCGTAATAAGGATGGTGAAGCTTTTATGGAGCGTTATGACCAGCGTAAAGATCTCGCACCACGCGATATCGTAGCACGGGCAATTGATAGTGAAATGAAACGAACCGGTACTGAACATGTATGGCTGGATTGCCGTCACTTCAGCAAAGAAAAATTTATCGAACACTTCCCGAATATTTATGAGAAATGCCTGTCTATCGGGATTAATATCGAAAAGGATATGATACCTGTTGCGCCCGCAGCCCATTACAGTTGTGGTGGTATCCAAACGGATGAGTGGGGCAGAAGCTCCATCCAAAATCTATACGCGTGCGGTGAATGTGCCAGCACCGGTTTACATGGTGCCAACCGCCTTGCAAGCAATTCACTCCTCGAAGCCATGGTGTTTGCACATCGTTGCTACCTGGATGTGATTGAGCGAGTGGAAAAAATAGATTTTCGCGATGACATACCTGACTGGAACGCACAAGGTACCTCGGAACCCAAAGAGATGATCCTGATTACACAAAGCTTGAAAGAAATACAATTGATCATGAGCGATTATGTCGGTATTGTTCGCAACGACATTCGTTTGCAAAGGGCAATACGACGCCTCGATCTGTTGTGGGAAGAAACGGAACAGTTGTACCAAAGTTCTTCTGTTTCACCCCAATTGCTCGAATTGAGAAATATGATTACAGTGGGCTACCTGATCGTGAAGGGAGCAACATTCCGGAAAGAGAGCAGGGGGCTGCATTACAACACGGATTACCCAGGTAAGAGCGTACTGGTACAGAATATAGTTTTGTAGGCTATATCTTTGCGCATCATGTATTATGTTGTCTACGGTTTTCTTTGGCTTTTATCCCTGTTGCCTCTCCCGGTTTTATACCTGTTGTCCGATTTTTTTTATGGCCTGGTCTTTTATGTCTTCAAGTACCGGCGAAATATCGTGATGAATAATCTTGCCATCGCGTTTCCCGAAAAAACGATAGCGGAACGCACAAAAATTGCGAAGCGCTTTTATAAGAATTTTATTGATTCATTTATTGAAACAATAAAACTGTTTTCTGCGGGCAAACGATTTGTTGAAAGAAGAGCAAGCAGCAACTTCGCAATTTTTGACGAGTTGGCCCGCAAAGGGTATAGCGTAAACATCATGTGTGGTCATCAGTTTAATTGGGAATTGGGCAACCACCTATATGCAATGCATTTGAAAGTACCTTTTGTTGGTATCTATATGCCAATCACTAACCAGGTTCTCGACAGGGTTTTTATCAATCTCCGTAAGCGATATGGTACCATCCTGATCTCTGCCAAGGATTTTAAAAGTAAGGTTCATACTATTTTCGATCGTCAGCATTGCTTCGGCCTGGCTGCTGATCAAAACCCGGGCAATCCTTCCAATAGTTTCTGGATGGATTTTTTTGGTAAGCCTGTTCCCTGGGTTACGGGTCCATCAAAAGGAGCGGTGAGAAATAACGCAGCAGTTGTATTTGTTGCCATGAAGAAACCAAAGAGGGGACACTATCATTTTGAACCCACACTGCTTGCCGAACGTGCAAGTGAATACACTCCGCAGCAGCTTACAAAAATTTATAAAGAGGCGCTTGAAAAAACCATCCGCGAAGAACCGGACAATTACCTGTGGAGCCACCGCAGGTGGAAGTGGCAGTGGAAGGAAGAGTATGGCGTTAAGTATTAGCTTCAGGCTACAGGCTGCAAGCTGCAGGCTGCAAACTACAGGCTTCGAGCCTCGAGCTGCGAGCTTGAATGAAAACTCTTTTAAATGGATAGCGTCATTTGAATATTGCAGTGAGTTTCGAATCACGAGGTTCTAGCTCGAGGCTCGAGGCTCGAAGCTTCTAGTTCAAAACGCTTGTCTCTTTCACAATCTCCGCTTTCGCCTGTTCCTTGATGCTGCTCCAGCCACCTACAATATTGCGGATATTATGCATTCCCTGTCTTTTGATAAGTGAAGTTGCAATTACGCTACGATATCCACCAGCACAATGCACATAAATATTTTGATCTTCTTCGAGGTTGGCCATGCTTGCAGGATCACTCATTTCGTTGAGCGGAATGTTTTGCGCGTTTTTTAAGTGGCCATCTGCAAACTCAGCGGGTTTGCGTACATCCACTACTACCAGGCGATCGTCGAATGGTATATCCATCATTAGTTCGTCTGCTTCCACATTGATGATCATATCGATTGGTTCACCAGCTTTTTTCCAACTGCTGAATCCACCGGCGAGATATCCCTGAACTTTACTGAAACCTACACGAGCAAGGCGAATGATGGTTTCTTTTTCTTTTCCTGGTTCTGTTACCAGCAACATCGGTGCATTGAAGGGTAGGAGGCTCCCTGCCCACTCTGCAAATCGTCCTTCAAGCCCGATACTGATAGAACCAGGTATGAATTCCTGGGTAAAGTCATCTGCCCGACGTGTGTCGAGTATAATGGTGTCTTCTTCGGCAGCTATCTTTTTAAAATCTTCCACGCTTAATGTTGTCATTCCCTGTCTTAGTACTTCATCCAGGCTATCATAACCTTCCTTATTGATCATTGCATTGATGGGGAAATATTGAGGCGGAGCCGCTATGCCATCTGTAACTTCTTTTATAAACTCTTCTTTTGTACTGGCCTTCATGGCATAGTTGGTCTGCTTTTCTTCACCGATCGTGCTCGAAGTATGGGGGCCAAGATTTTTTCCGCAGGAACTACCAGGGCCATGCGCGGGATATACTATTACATCATCTGCCAATGGAAAGAGTTTGCTGTGAATGCTGTCGTACATCATACCTGCCAGGTCGTTCATTGTGATCTCTTCAGCTTTTTGTGCCAGGTCGGGCCGGCCAACATCACCTACAAACAGCGTATCACCGGTAAATACACAATGGTCTTTTCCTGTTGCGTCTTTTAGGAGGTAGCAGGTTGATTCCAGTGTATGACCGGGAGTGTGTAATACCTCAATGGTGAGTTCACCAATTTTGAAGGTCTCACCATCAGTTGCCACATGAACGGGAAATTTGGTGTCGGTTTTGGGTCCATACACTATAGGTGCGCCGGTGGCATTGCTCAGATCGAGGTGACCACTTACAAAGTCTGCATGAAAGTGTGTCTCGAAAATATATTTGATACGGGCATTTCTTTGATTGGCTATCTGGAGATATTCGTCGATGTCTCTTAGTGGATCGATTACTGCCGCTTCTCCGTTACTTTCAATGTAATAGGCAGCTTCGCTGAGGCATCCGGTGTATAGTTGTTGTATGTACATATTTAAAAGTTCGGCAACAAAATTACTTATTTAAACAAAAAGGGAACCATTTGGTTCCCGTAACAAAAATTCCGGCATTTTATCAGCTCAAAAGTGCATCGACGAACTGGTTCAATTCTTCCAGGCGGTTGGTATTCACTGAGTAGTAAATGAATTTACCATCTCTGTCCGTATTCACAAATCCAGCTTTACGCAGAATAGCAAGGTGCTGGGAAGCTACTGATTGCTCCAATCTCAGCTTCACATAGATCTCGGTAACCGTGATCTTACCTTGTTCATCTATCAGTTTCAGGATCTGTTGGCGGAGCTTGTGATTTACTGCCCGAAGAATAAGCGCTGCTTTTTTCACATTAAGCAAATCCACTTTAAGCGATGAGCCGCTTTCCGATAATGTATTCAATGTCAGCAAATAGTTATTCATAGTATGACAGGTTAAAAAGATTAGTTTGCAAAATTAATCCACGCGTAGGATTATTTTGATATTAATAATGTTAATAAGACGATTTTTAATCCTTCGGCGTGTGGTGGGTGTGGAAATCTTTTAAATAAAATGGTTCGGTGTAAGCAAGATCAGCAAATCGCTGAGCAGTAAAATGTTGCAAACCTATTTTCGCAAGATGTTCGGCAGTTGCCTGTAACGGAGAGAAATTTGCATGTGGATGTGAGAGAACCGCTTGTAGTTTTTTACTTCCCGAACCACAAAAGGTTAAATTATTATGAGAAAGAAATTCGTCGAAACTGTTTGCTTCAACTATCATTGCCTCAGGAGCTCTTAACATTGTCAGTTGCCTGTCATACAAGGCCATGTATACTTCCATCCTGCGAGCATCAATCATCGGACAGATAAGATCAGTGGCATCTGCATGTGCCGCAGTAGCAATCATTTCCAGGGTACTCACGGTAATCAACGGGATATTCAGCGCGTAGCAAAGACCTTTTGCGGTTGCCAATCCTATTCGCAGGCCTGTATAGGATCCGGGCCCGATACTCACGATTATTCCTTCGAGCGAAGCAGGTCGAAGATTATTTTTATCAAGGTTTTCCCGGATAGCGACATGCAACCAGGCTGCATGGTCTTTCTGGTCTGTTTTTTTTGAAAGG
>CBFGYO010000220.1:0-5206 GCA_965652975.1 uncultured Chitinophagaceae bacterium
GCCCAGCATACCTAACTTAAGTTGCCCGGACTGAATAGCCGTGGCTAACTCCCGCGCATAAACGATTTTCTGCCGGCTGAAATAACAAGCTCTCAAATCTTCATCGGAAAGCTCCAGGATTTTTGCTGGTGTAACCAGGCCAATGCGTTGTTTCAATTTTTTAAATGCCGCATACGCCGATGCCAGCGATACCTGTTGCTCGAGAATTGTAAGTATAAGTGTTTGAAATCGTGCAGGTCTCGTCCACATGGGTGGATGACCATATTGCTTGAGCACCAACTGAAGGTCCCTATCTTTTTGAGCAAGTTGGGAACAAAGTGTATTGAAATTGGCTGCAGAAAATTGTTGCACGATAACCGGTTAAAATTTCACAATAGCAGCCTACGCCTTCTTTTTAAATTTATCGATTGCGTGACGGGTATATTCACTCAGCACGAGCTTGCCACTAATAGCTGCCCGCTCAATAAGCAAATGATCCCAATGCTCAGCCCCCTTCCAGAATATTTTCTTCATCGCCGTCATGGCTTCCGGGCTCGAATGGCCCAGTGTATGTGCAAGCCTGCTGATGGATTCATCCATTTCTTCCGTGGAATTGTGTAGCTCCGCATATAATCCCTTTCTCCGCGCCCAGTCGGCATTGCGCCACATGGTGGCATCAATTGCCAGTTGTGAAAAAGCGGAAACACCGATCTTCCTCTCTACGGCAGGGCCCACTACAAATGGGCCGATACCTACAGCCAGCTCACTCAATTTTACATCAGCACCTTCCACCGCGATAGCATAATCCACAGATGCTGCCAGACCCACTCCACCACCTACACATTTGCCATGTATGCGTCCAATGATCATTTTGTTGCAGTGTCGCATGGCATTGATAACCTGAGCAAATCCACTAAAGAATTTCAGGCCCTGCTCTTCCGTTTGAATAGCCACCAGTTCGTCAAAAGATGCACCGGCGCAAAAACTGCGGTCGCCGGCAGCGCGCAGGATAATGACGCGCGTGTTCACATCATCATTCAATCTACGTATCACACGCGCCAGTTCGTCCAGCATAAATGCCGGCAAGGAATTGCTTTGTGGGTGAAAGAATTCTACTGTTGTAATACCCTGGTGAGTTTCGGTCTTCACGTAGCCTGTGGGATGTTCCTGTATCATTAGATCATTTACTTTAAGCCTTACCCGAAATTATCAAATAGTTAGATGTAGTATGTCCTATTTTTTATATGCCGCTTGTTTCTCTAACGGCATATGATACGCCCCCAACCCATAGTTTATTGATATTTAAAATCATGCATCTGCAGGTGCAGAGCGCCCTATTTAGGACCATTCTCTTTCTTTTTCACCATCGTAAGTATCGTTGCTACTCCCACCAGTTCATTCGTTTCATCAATCATTTCCACCAGCCACTTCACAATACCCCTTGGTATATCGCCAGGTTCCTTGAGATCCTGCGGTAATTTTTCCTTGCAGGTAAAACGGATATGAATTTCCGCACCTGGATATACGGGTTTGGTAAATCTTAACTCATCGATGCCATAGTTCAACAACACGGGATTCTTATCATAACTGTCCACGAAAAGACCTGCGGCTACGCTAATGATAAAATAGCCATGTGCTACCTGTTGCTCGAACATGGTTCCGGAAAAATCTGTTTCACGGATATGCGCATAAAAGTGATCGCCGCTTAGATCTGCAAAGCGATCGATATCGGCCGAGGTTATTTGTCGGGCCGGAGTGATCAACTGGTCACCTATCTGTAATTCTTCGAAATGTTTCCTGAATGGATGTATGGTTTCGGTATTTCCTTTGGCATATTGCTGGTACACGTTGGTAATCGCCGTAAGCGTTGTCGGAGACCCCTGAATTGCCGTGCGTTGCAGGTAATGCTTCACCCCACGTATGCCACCCATTTCTTCGCCACCTCCTGCACGACCAGGTCCGCCATGCACGAGTAGTGGCAGGGGCGAACCGTGCCCGGTTGATTCTTTGGCGCATTCATTATTCAACACCAGGATGCGGCCATGATGGGTAGCTGCACCAATTACATATTGCCTTGCAATTTTATTATCAGCAGTTACGATACTCGAGCAAAGACTTCCTTTGCCAAGCTTGCTCAATGCAATCGCTTCATCAATGTGCTTGTAAGGCATGATGGTGCTAACGGGACCGAAAGCTTCTACCTCGTGCGCTTCCCTTTTTGCGAAAGGATTTTCATTTATCAACAATAGTGGAGATACAAAGGCGCCTTTACGGGCGTCGGCATCTACTACATCTACGCTGTCGAGAGAACCATACAGGATTTGAGAGCTGGCCAACAGTTTCTGCACTTGTGACCTTACCTCGTCACGCTGACCTTGCCCGGCTAGAGATCCCATCCTGACTTTTTCATTAAGCGGATTGCCGATGGTTGTTTGTGCAAGCGATGTAGCAATACCTTTCCAGATATCTTCCATCTTATTAGCTGGGGCAAAAATTCTTCGTATAGCCGTACATTTCTGGCCTGCCTTGGATGTCATCTCCCGTTTTACTTCGCGGATAAAGATCTCCCACTCGGGCATGCCCGGGGTTACGTCTTCACCAAGCACAATGCAGTTCAGCGAATCGGCTTCCATATTAAATGGTACAGATTCACCCAAAATACGAGGATGTGATTTTAATAATAGCCCCGTAGCTGCTGAACCCGTAAAGCTCACTACGTCCTGCGCGTTTACATGATCAAGAAGATCGCCGGCGCTACCACATAATAATTGCAATGCACCTTTAGGTAATATATTCGACGCAATAATTTCTTTTACTACAGCTTCTGTAAGATATGCTGTAACTGTTGCCGGTTTCACAATGGCCGGCATACCTGCCAGGAGGTTGACAGCAATTTTTTCCAGCATACCCCATACTGGGAAATTATATGCATTGATATGAATGGCCACACCTTCTTTTGGCACAAGAATATGCGTGCCCATGAAGGTATTGTTGCGCCCAAGCATATGGCTTTCGCCATCAACACAAAAAGTTTCATCGGGGTATTTGCGACGTAATGATGCATTGGCAAACAGGTTGCCGATCCCCCCTTCAATATCCACCCAGCTATCGGCTTTTGTAGCACCGGTCTGGTAACTAACGGCATAAAATTTATCGAGATGTTCACGAAGATATAGTGCCAGTGCTTTTAGCATATTACCACGTTCGTGAAAAGTCATTTTCCGTAATGCTGGATTACCGGTATTGCGCGCATAATTTACCGCTGCCTCAAAATCCAGTCCTTTGGTAGTAGCTGCGGCAATTGGTGCGCCGGTAACTGCATTATACAATGCCTGGCCATCTCCATCACCCGTTATCCATTTACCGGTAATATAATTTTCAAGTTTATTCATATTGCAACATCGTTGGGAACGCAAAATTAACAGAAAATCGACAGGCCCCTTTTATCTTTGTGATGATGAGTGTAAACACGCATCTCCTCGTATGAAAAAAATCATATTCTTATTGGCATTGACGGCAATCATCATGTCCGCCTGCAACAACCAGGATAAAAAAAGCCCCGATAATAAAACCGCTGTTGCCGACTCATTATGGAAAGACGTAATGGAAGGGCATGATGTGGGGATGGCCAAGATGTCGAAATTGGAGAAGGCACAAAACGAAGCCACGCGACTCATTGATTCGATCGGCAGATTACCTGCTCACCTACAAACTGCGTCTGCAGAATATAAAACAAGGCTCGATTCGTTGGTAAAACGTCTTAGTTATGCCGACTTTGCCATGAACAAATGGATGGAAGAAATGAATTGGGAAGCTCGGAAAATGGAATTGGAAGCACGAATCAAATATTTGGAAGATGAAAAGCTAAAAGTCGATAAAATGAAAGCTGCCATCCTGAATAGTTTGTCTGAAGCTGATTCGTTGCTCGACAGAAAATTCTAGGTGTTCAGGGGTTCCACACCGAATTGCTTCAGGTGATGGAGCGCGTGCTTATGCAGTAATTGTACATTCTGATCAAAATTGAGGTCGCCAAAAAAAGGATTGCGGGTAATAAGCTGTGGATTTTTCTCAAATGCTTCAAAAAACCAGATCAACTCCTGTTGAAGGGCGCCGATCGCTGCCTGCACGGTTTTGAAATGCGTGGGTTTCGGCTCTTCACTCATCAAAGGATTCCTGGTGTTTTCCTTAAATGGTTTTTCACTCATCATGAACTCTCTCATTTTATCGAGCTGCTCGGGCGGTGTAAGGATTTTATCAAAAGCAAGTCGACCGCTTGCGTTTCTCACTGCATCGCCAGCATAGTGCTCGATCATTTGATGAACACTCATTTTGCCCCAGCGGGGAGTGGTGTTTGGATCAAGTTGTTGCAGGTAAGCGATTAGTTTGGTGCGCAGAAAATTTTCCTTTTCAAGGCTCATGTGGCATGCTTGTAAGCTACAATTTTACGAATAGCGAGGCATAGTTTGGCAACACGCATCACCCGGATTCCAACGATTTTTACTTTATTTTTTTGTCGACAGCATCACTTATCGCAGTAAAAATGTCGTCGACCGACCCTTCGCCTTTAATCGATTGAAATTTCCTTGCCTTTCTATAATGCTCCGCTACCGGGGTAGTTTCATTGCTGTAAACATTGAAGCGCTTCCTGATTACGGCTTCGTCTGTATCATCGGAGCGGCCCGAAGTTTTGCCCCTGTTCAACAGCCTCTTCACGAGTTCTTCTTCCGTTACATCCAGTGCGAGTACCGTAGCGATCTCTGTTTTTTTCAGTTCGAGGAGTTTATCCAGTGCAACAGCCTGAGCCACGGTGCGCGGAAATCCGTCGAAAAGGAAACCGGCAGCGCCTGGATGTTTGTCGAAATAAGAATCCACCATTCCGATTACCACTTCATCGGGCACGAGTTGCCCTTTGTCCATAAAACTCTTTGCTTCAAGACCTAATGGAGTTTTTTGTGCGATTTCTTCGCGTAGCAGGTTGCCGGTCGAAAGGTGCACGAGACCATATTTTTCAACCAGTTTTTCTGATTGCGTACCTTTTCCACTGCCCGGAGGGCCAAAGAGGATCAAATTGAACATAAGCGCGTTGGTAACCTTGGTGAAGCAACAAATATAATGTACCGGGATTAAAAAACAGAGCGGGGAACAGACGGGAGCGAAAACAGAGCGGGGAACAGAGCGGGAGCGAAGGAAAACCCGAAATACCGCTCTTCGCGCTGTTTCTCGCTCT
>CBFGYO010000221.1:0-5112 GCA_965652975.1 uncultured Chitinophagaceae bacterium
TGTGGTTGAAAATGGTTGGAAGTAGTTGAATGGAGGTGATCGTGGTTGGGAGTAGTTGAACGTGGTTGAAAATTTTTAAAAGTAGTTGTTGTACGTTGTAGTTTAAAGGGATTGAATTTACATTGAATGATTATTACCATTTCCACCCCCGATAGCAATAGGGTTTCACATTTTCTACGTCAGAGTTTTCCGCTATCAATACTCCGCCCGATAAAGTAACCGGCAAAGCTACATACTACGAGGGCGATGGCTACCCAGAAAATATCGCCCCCTGTGGCTAAGTAACTCACGGCTAATCCAAACACGGCCCCAGCTACAGCCATCACTCTTGAAGCTTTGCTTTTTGCAGTACCTTCATTAGCTATTTTGTTTTTTATACTGCCGGAGATGTTCTTTATGTTTCGTACGATGGTGTGATCTGGCCATTGCTCGATACTTTTAGTTCATATAATTAAAAATGGAAGAGAACAGGTAGTAATTTTTACAAAATCAAAGCGGTCCGTGATATAATTTAATTAAATTTTTCAAGTCGGCCGTAAATCTTTACCTTCTGGAACTATTCGCCCTCTCTAAACAGGAAATGTCTCTATACTTTAATCTTAAAATTTAAGTTATGCTCGAATCCAAAGAATTGGTTGCTGATACCGCGACTGCTGTACCGCTACCATCCAAAGCTTATGCTGCTATGGAAGCATCAGGAGACCTCGTTCCCTGGAATTTTAATCGCAGGGGCCTGGGCCCTCATGATGTATTGATTCAAATTCAGTATTGCGGAGTTTGCCATACAGACATACATTTTGTTCGCAATGACTTTGGAATGTCCGTCTATCCACTTGTACCAGGCCACGAGATCGTTGGAAAGGTAACCGGTGTGGGTGCTCACGTAAAAAAAATCAAAGCAGGTGACACTGCCGGGGTCGGTTGCCTGGTAGAATCCTGCAGGGAGTGTGATAATTGTAAAAATGACCTGGAACAATATTGTACAAAAGGAGCAACATATACATATAGCTCCCCGGAGAAAAACGGAGTGGGATTTACTTATGGAGGATATTCCAACCAGATCGTCGTAAACGAAGATTTCGTCCTGAAAGTACAGGATAATTTACCGCTGGAAAAAGTGGCACCGTTGCTGTGTGCAGGTATCACCACCTACTCTCCGTTACGCAAATGGGATGTAAGGGCGGGGCAGCGCGTAGCTATTCTTGGTTTGGGTGGCCTGGGACATATGGGTGTAAAATTCGCAGCGTCTTTCGGAGCGGAAGTCACGGTGTTGAGCACTTCCGCCTCTAAAAAGGAAGATGCAATGAAATTAGGAGCTCATCGGTTCGTACTCACATCCGATGAATTGCAGGTTCAGGAATCGCAAAATTATTTTGACTTCATCCTCGATACGGTATCTGCAACGCATGATTATAACTTTTATCTTTCAATGCTACGAACAAATGGAGTTATGGTTTGTGTGGGGTTGCCTTCCGAGCCAGCAGTTGTTCCCGCCTTCAACCTTATTTTTCACGGTCGAAGCCTTTCAGGTTCGCTCATAGGCGGCCTGTTGGAAACCCAGGAAATGTTGGATTACTGTTCGGAAAATAATATAACTTCTGAAGTAGAAGTAATAAACATCAAGGATATAAATACAGCTTATGAACGCATGGAAAAAAGTGATGTGAAATACAGGTTTGTAATTGATATGGCTACTTTATAATAATTTACTTGATATACTGGAAAGCTGTCTCACTGTTACGAGGCAGCTTTTTTATTTTAAAACTATATTGTCGCCTATTTTCTCACGCTAACAATCGTTAACTTTGCCGACCTGAATAAAACAGGAATATTTATGGCAAGGGAAGTTTATATCATATCCGCAGTTCGTACGCCGATGGGCGCTTTTGGTGGTGCGTTGAAATCGTTGTCTGCTACACAACTTGGTGCTATTGCCATCCGCGAAGCATTGAACAAAACGGGGAAGACCGGAATTGTTCCGCAAGATGTACTGATGGGTTGTGTATTGCAAGCCAACCTGGGCCAGGCACCGGCACGGCAGGCGGCAAAGTTTGCCGGTTTGCCCAATGAAGTGAATTGTACAACGGTAAATAAAGTTTGTGCGAGTGGTATGAAAGCTATTGCACTTGCCGCGCAGAGTATTGCACTTGGTGATGCAGATATCGTAGTAGCTGGTGGTATGGAAAGTATGAGTAATACTCCTTTTTATTCCGAGAATATGCGTTGGGGAAATAAATATGGCAATACCACCCTGATTGATGGCCTGGCAAAAGATGGCCTTACCGACGTGTACGATGGTAAAGCCATGGGTAATGCTGCCGAACTCTGTGCATCTACATGCGGTATCAGCCGCGAAGAGCAGGATGCATTTGCCATTGATAGTTATAAGCGCAGCCAGGCAGCCTGGGAAAATGGAAATTTTAAGGATGAAGTTGTGCCCGTTGAAATACCCCAGCGAAAAGGGGAGCCGGTAGTGGTGTCGAAAGACGAAGAACCATTCAATGTGAAATTTGATAAAATACCTACACTAAGCCCTGCATTTGTAAAAGAAGGTACCGTTACAGCGGCCAATGCATCCACGATGAATGACGGCGCGGCTGCCTTGCTTTTGATGAGCAGGGAAAAAGCAACTGAATTGGGATTAAAGCCAATTGCTATCATTCGCAGTTATGCAGATGCTGAACAGGCACCCGAATGGTTTACAACCACACCATCCATTGCAGTTCCTAAAGCGGTAGAAAAAGCGGGTTTGAAAATGGCGGATATCAATTATTGGGAATTAAATGAGGCTTTTGCTGTGGTGGGCATCGAGAATACCAAACGCATGAAGTTGGATCCTTCCAAAGTAAATGTAAATGGTGGCGCGGTAGCACTTGGCCATCCATTGGGTGCCAGTGGTGCGAGGATCATTGTTACACTTATAAATGTATTGAAACAAAATAAGGCCCGGTATGGTGCCGCCGGCATCTGCAACGGTGGAGGAGGGGCGAGTGCGATGGTGATTGAAAATGTATAAATCATTTCACGCAAAGAGCGCAAAGTTTAGAGCACAAGACGCAAAGATTTATTTCCTATTGGCGCCTTATGTCCTAAGCTTTGCGCTCTTTGCGTGAAACACATCTAACGTAGTTTTTCGAACTTACCTAAGTTCTTCTTCGCTGGAATTGCTGCATGAATAGTACGATATGAATAACTAGTTGTTAACTGGTGCGCATCATAGCACAAACAGGCATTAAAATTGCCTAAGATTGGCAACTAAAAATCATCGTACTTATGAAAGCACTACGCAATTTGTTTTGGGTATTACCCTTATTCATCGCAAGCATAGCAATCATTTCCTGCAACAAAGACAATGGAAAAAGCCGGCTCACTGTATACCTTACCGATGCTCCTGCTTCTTACGACGCAGTAAACATCGAGGTCGTGCGAGTGGAGATTAAATCTTCAAGCGACGAAGGCGACAATGGCTGGAAAGAATTACCGGTAAACGCTGGTGTATACAATCTCCTTGACTTTACAAATGGAATGGATACGCTGTTATCATCAGTTGAGTTACCCGCCGGGAAAGTTTCCCAGTTGCGGTTGATACTTGGCGGTAATAATTCTATTGTTATCAATGGCACAACTATGGAGTTGCCATTGGAAACGCCTTCGGCACAACAATCAGGTCTAAAGTTTAATATACATGCAGACCTGGTGGAAGGTGTTGAGTATAAATTATGGATCGACTTTGACTGTGCACGATCAGTTGTACAAACAGGTAATGGCGACTATATTTTAAAACCCGTATTGCGCACGTTTACAGAAGCAACAAGCGGCGCGATTAAAGGAAATGTACAACCTGTAGCTGCTCAAGCTACTGTAGCGGCTATTGCAGGAGCTGATACTTTGTCTGCAATTCCTGATGCCGTAACGGGCAGCTACCTGATACGTGGTGTACCTCCAGGCACATGGAAAGTAGTAGCTGATGGTAACAATGGCTACAATGATGTAACAAAGGAAAATATTGCAGTTGTACTCGGCCAGGTAAGCGTTGTAGATACCATAACACTGGTTCAGTAAACATATTTTTAGTTACAATATCACATTGATTAAAGTCCCGGTAATAAAGTTGCCGGGACTTTTTATGCGTACAGGTGTTTGAAAAAAGTAAAATCACAGGCCGTTTACGCGTACAATTACGAAATGCATTTGGGAAACCGCAGGAAAACACAGGAAATAGTGAAAAAATAATAAAGATGTTTATGCGCTACGCATTTTGGTAATTATACTTGTACTACCAATATCTTACTAACTATACTTTTTATGAAAAACCGTCACGTCCTCATCGGAGCTGTGCTTGCCGCTATCCTGGCATGTACTTTCTCATCCTGTACAAAGTCCGGACTCGGTACCTCGCGACTCTCATTATATTTAACAGACGCGCCTGCAGCGTATGATGCAGTAAACATCGAAATACTGCGCATTGAAATTAAAAGCACCAATGATTTCGGCGACGACAGTTGGCAGGTATTAAGATTTAACAATCCCGGTATTTATAATTTGCTTGATTATACCAATGGCCTCGATACGTTATTATCTTCTGCGGAACTGCCAACTGGTAAACTTTCGCAAATTCGATTGATGCTTGGTACCAACAATTCCATCGTAGTGAATGGTACTACTATGGAGCTGCCGCTTACTACACCTTCCATGCAACAAACCGGTTTGAAATTAAATGTACATGCCGATCTTCTTGAAGGAGTGGAGTATAAACTCTGGATTGATTTTGATTGTGCGAGATCAATTGTACTGACCGGCAATGGAGAATATAAACTTAAGCCTGTATTGCGCACATTTACCCAGGCCGAGACAGGAGCTATCCAGGGAGTAATTCAGCCACTGGCTGCTGACGCTACCGTATTCGCAATCGCTGGAGTTGATACAGTGTCAGCAATACCAAATAATGTTACAGGTCATTTTCTTATTCGTGGCCTGGCGCCGGGCACCTGGAAACTTGTAGCCGATGGTAATAATGGATACCAGGATCAAACGCTGGAAAATATCCCGGTAAAAATCGGCGAGATCACTTCTGCGAATACTATCACCCTTACGCAATAATTATCTTCTCTC
>CBFGYO010000222.1:0-5031 GCA_965652975.1 uncultured Chitinophagaceae bacterium
ATTGGCAGCATTCCCAGCTCCGTGTGGGTAGGTCGCTATTTCTTTGATATTGATATCAGGGAATATGGCAGTGGAAATGCTGGTGCCACCAATACGTACAGGGTATTAGGCCCGCGCTGGGGTACTTTGGTAATGATTGCGGATATGTTAAAAGGGATCATTGCTGTAAAACTCGCATTGCTTCTTCCCAATTATTTTCATGACGATACGCAATTGCAGACTCTCCAGATCGGTTTAGGTTTGGCTGCAGTGGTCGGACATATTTTCCCCATCTGGGCCGATTTTCGCGGCGGTAAGGGTGTGGCCACATTATTTGGTATCGTACTTGGAATTTCACCCTGGACAGCATTGAGTTGTGTCGGCGTTTTCCTGTTGGTATTATTTCTTACACGATTTGTATCCCTCAGCTCCATACTCGCAAGTATTGCATTTCCCGTTTTTATCCTGGTTATCTTCAATGTCGATAATCATGTATACCGCGTTTTTGCTATTGCAGTAGCGCTAATGGTATTGCTCACGCACCAGAAGAATATTGGAAGATTGTTAAAAGGTGTGGAAAGCAAGGTTCCCATCCTGAAACACCGCGACCGACGTCGCCAGCGCCGCCGGGAAAATGCAGAATTCCGCAACCATTAGTTCCATTCCCCTTATTGTTGCCGGCTTATTGTACCAATTTGGTATAATGATTGTTTTCTTAAGGAAAATTAGACGCTATGATAGGAAAAATCAGTGCCGTATTCCTGGCAGCCGCTATGGCGATTGCCTGTTCCAAAAATCCGATTACCGGTAGAAGCCAGGCAAAACTGGTTTCAGAAGCAGAATTGCAAAGTATGGCTAATACACAATACCAGCAGTTTCTTGCAACTAATAAAGTAGTAAGCAGCAGTAACAATCGGGATGCTGAGATGGTGAAGAGGGTAGGGATGCGTATTACACGCGCAGTAAATGAATATTTTGCATCTAAAGGTCGTTCTGAGGATCTCCAGGGTTACAAATGGGAGTATAATCTCGTTGATGATCCGGCTGCAAATGCCTGGTGTATGCCGGGTGGTAAGATAGTAGTTTACACAGGCTTGCTGCCAATTACTCAGAATGAGGCCGCCCTTGCCGCCGTAATGGGCCATGAGGTCATACACGCCGTCTTCAACCACGGAAACGAAAGGATGAGTCAGGGGTTGATTCAGCAACTTGGGGGTGTAGCGTTAGCTGTTGCCGTTTCAAGTAAACCGGCTGAAACTCAAAATTTATTCTTATCAGCGTATGGTTTGGGTAGCCAGGTTGGCGTTTTATTACCGTTTTCTCGCAAACATGAGCTGGAGGCTGACCGGTATGGCCTGATCCTTACCGCATTAGCAGGATATAACCCGCAGGAAGCGATAGCCTTGTGGCAAAGAATGGAAAGGGCTTCGGCCAATTCCAGTAAACCGCCTGAGTTTTTAAGCACGCACCCTACTGAAGGCACCCGTATTGAGCAATTGCAGAGATATATGCCTGAGGCTATGAAATATTATAAGCCTATGGGGAACTAAAAAGTTGATTTCCATTAATAAAATCCCGTCCAAACTCAGTGTGGACGGGATTTTTGTTGTGTTTACTGAACTATCCGAGCTATTAATCCTTACCTTTGCACTCCTGCTTTGAGAACCGTGCCGGCCAATGCATCCCGAAATCCGGCAGAAATCTTTAAAAAAATAGCTTTCAGTATGTTACAAACTGTTTTTGAAAAGTTACAATTGGCAGACGAAAAGAATCTCTTAATCCAGGGTTTGCCTTCCTCGATCGAAAAGCAATTCAGTAAACTATCTTTCGCAAAAAACATTACCCCGTTGTTAAAAACGCGGAAAATCGATTTTGCCTTGGTTTTCGCCGTAAATGAAAACCAGCTTAACGGTATTCTGAAAGAAGTAATGCCTGCGCTGAAGGAGGAGTCCAAATTCTGGATCGCTTATCCCAAGACAACTTCCAAGATCACAACCGATCTTAATCGCGAATGCAGTTGGAACCGCCTCACATGCGAAGGTTACGAAAGCATTGAAAGGGTGGAACTCGACCATGTATGGAGCGCTATGCGATTTATCAAGCCGGAAGAAGTTGTTACCCGTAAAAGGCAAACTGCTGTAGTAGCAGAGTAAGGAGCTGATTAAAATGTATTCAAGGTTTGTTGCGAAAGCAGCAAACCTTTTCTTTTTCGCGCAAAGAAGCAAAGAATGCAAAGGCGCATAAGAATTATCGTAAATTCTTTGTGCCTTTTCTTTGCACCTTTGCGTGAAACTAATGAACTATTATGCCTTTCCTAAATGTCGAAATTAAAGCACGGTGTGCTGATCCCACTCGCATTCGTAATTATCTACTAACGAATGCTGCAATTTTTAAAGGCATAGATGAACAAACAGATACCTATTTCCAGGTCGCAAATGGGCGTTTGAAATTGCGGCAAGGCAATATCGAAAACAATCTAATCTACTACGAACGCGGCAATACTGCAGGTCCCAAAAATTCTCAATTCAACCTTGTTAAAATTGAAGATGCAGATGGGCTCAGGGAAGTACTCACCAAATCATGTGGTATCAAAACTATAGTTCACAAGAAACGTGAGATCTATTATATCGATAACGTGAAATTTCATATTGACGAAGTGCCCGGACTGGGCGCCTTTGTTGAAATAGAAGCTGGAAACGTACTCGCTGATAAAAATGAAGAGCAACTTCGGGAACAATGCGAATTCTATTTACGCCAGTTTGAAATTGAAGAACAGGATCTGCTCACAAGCTCCTACAGCGATATGCAGTTGGAGAGGATTATTTAATGATGACGGTGCCTGACTTTCTTGTGAGCTCTATTTCCATTTTTTTCAGGTGGTCGTGGGTTTGATGGAGTGTATTGTACTCCTCCTCACTATGTGGTTTTTCGAGATCGAGCTGGTTTTCCAGTAACATGCGTTTTACCTTGCGCAGTTTCAGGTAATTGATAGCCGAATCCACTTCTTCATTTGTTTTGTCTTCGTCTATTTTGGAAAAGCGCATTAGTTGTTCCTCATTTTCACGCGCAACGGTGCGGATAAAATCTTCGTAGGATTGTTCAAATAACCCTTTCTGATAGCCGGTGCTCTGGCTATATTCCCTGCGCCAGTGCTCACTCTCTTCATATGGAAAATTCAACAAAGAAACAGCGAGTGCACTAAGAACGGGATCATGATGATAAATAAAAAAGTTCTTATCTGGCTTCAAAGGATTTTCGCTAAAGGCATGCCTGAATGTATGGAGCATCTTCAGTACCTCGGTGTTATCGATCAGGCTATCATCAACCATCTCATCAAAAATATGTTCGGCTATCAGCGTTTTCTCGTCCCAGCGCCTGGTACCGTATTCCAGTAGTATTCGGGCTACCTCCCGTTCCTGCAGATCATCCTTGAACAATAAATTATAGGTAGCATCGTCATAATTTCCCAGTTCTGCCTGTTGTGCATTCTGTTGTTGTTGTTTCGCCTCCTCAAATGGAAGTTTTCTTTCCATGGTGGTGATGCGATCGCGAATAAATTTGTTCACCAGCGAGTGCATACCGCCTTCATCGATCTTCAGGATTTCCGAGGTTTGCTTTATATAATCCTGCTGCTTTGTAAAATCTTCAGCCTTGTTGATACGGGAGATGGTTTCAGCGATCCTGTTTACTACTTCGGATTTGCGTGTTGCATCATTGCCGGCATCCTGTAATGCTACTTCAAGCTGGAAGAGAATAAAATCTTTTTTATTTTTTTCAACAAACTGGCGAAAGGCTGTTGGACCGAGTTTATTGACATAGCTGTCCGGGTCTTCATTATCTGGTATCAATACCAGCTTTACATTCAACCCTTCTTCAAGTGCAAGGTCTAGGCCCCGCAACGCGGCTTTTACGCCGGCTGCATCGCCATCGTATACGATTGTAAGATTGCTGGTGTATTTTTTTACCAGTCGGAGCTGATCGATGGTAAGCGAGGTACCTCCCGACGCTACCGTATTTTCAATTCCTGCCTGGTGCAATGAAACTACATCTGTATAACCTTCCACCAGCAGGCATTCGTTGGCTCTGTCAATCGCCTGCCGGGCAAAATAGGATCCATAAAGGATCTTGCTTTTTACATAAATTTCGTTTTCCGGCGTATTGATGTATTTAGGCGCTTTGTCATTTTTCTTAAGAATGCGGGCGCCAAATCCCACCACTTTTCCGCTATGATTATGTACGGGAAAAATTATTCTTCCGCGATAATTATCAACCAACTGTTCATTCCTATTGGCAACGAGCCCGGTTTTCAATAACAGTTCGGTGTTGTATTGCTTTGCAATGGCTTCGCGGGTAAATGCGTCCCGCTGTTCTGGTGAGTAACCCAACTGGAACTTTCTTATCACTTCTTCCCGAAAGCCACGTTCTTTAAAATAGCTAAGCCCCACATCCTGACCTTCTGTAGTTTCAAAGAGTGTATGTGTAAAGAATTGTTGTGCAAAACCATTAATGATATACAGGCTGTCGGCCACCTGCATCTGTTGCCGCTGCTCATCATTTGCAAATGTTTCTTCTACTTCAATACCATATTTTTTAGCCAGCCATTTTAGTGCATCTACGTAACTGGCTTTTTCATGCTCCATAATAAAGCTGATGCTGTTGCCACTTTTGCCACAGCCAAAACACTTATAGATCTCTTTCGATGGGGAAACGGTAAATGAGGGCGTCTTCTCATTATGAAAGGGGCAGAGACCCAAGTAGTTAGCTCCCCTTTTCTTTAATTTTACAAACTCTCCCACCACATCGATAATGTCGATGCGGCTGAGTATCTGCTGTATGGTATTGGGTGAAATCATGTGCGAATGCAAATATAGTTCCGCGTAGTCTTACTTTCTTGTGCAAAAAATGGCGATTATTTCCCAAAAAAGAGTTTTAAATTTAAATACCATCCAACACCCCAGGGAAAATAAAGGAACAACATTGCTTCACCTTTAAATTTAAAATCCCATGGTTCAGGTAGAAATTGCACAGCTCACCGGAGAGTGCAACACCTGG
>CBFGYO010000223.1:0-5031 GCA_965652975.1 uncultured Chitinophagaceae bacterium
TATCAGTTCCAAATACTTCGTTTATATACACCGTATACTTCCAATTCTGCTGTCATTGGCTTAATTGCTTCAATTACCTGGTGAAACTGGCTGGGTGTATCAAATTCCATATCAGCGTGAAAACTATATTTAAAATCGCTGCCAGGAATTGGAAAGCTTTGCAGTTTGCTCAAATTGATGCCGCCTTCGGCTATTCGAGTCAGGACTTTTGCAAGACTCCCCTGCGAATGATCGGTATGAAAATTTACAGACGCCTTGTTTGCATCCTCTACTGATACTACCGCTTCTTTTCTTTGAAGTACCAGGAACCTTGTATAATTATTCTTAAGCATATGAATATTCGGAGCGATTACATCCAGACCATATAATTCGGCAGCCAGTTTACTTGCTATCGCTGCAATATGCCTGCTTTTATGTTGATGCACATGCTTAGCACTTAAGGCAGTGTCTTCTGTTTCGATCAACTTCCATTTGTATTTATCCAAAAAACCGTAACACTGTTGCAGCGCCATGGTATGTGAATGCACTTCGCGAATATCATCTAGTGATACTCCCGGATTAACGAGCAGGTTTTGACGAATCTGCAAATAAATTTCCCCAACTATCTGAAGAGGGGATTTGCGAAGCAGGTTGTAGTTCGGCAATATGCTACCTGCAATGGAATTTTCAATAGCCATGATGCCGCCATCACTTTCTTTTTTATTGCCGGCAATCTTTACTACGTCGCGAAAACTTGCACAGGGTATCACCTGGGTGTTCTTGCCATAATACAATTGTGCAGCTACCTGGTGAAAGCTGCCTTCGTATCCCTGTATCGCAACTGGCTTTTCCATAATAAACAAGAATCCCGGCCTTTGCTGGCCGGGATTCTTTATGTTGATTTTTAGTTGTTCGCTTAGCGTGTTTTCAACAAAAGCATTCCCGGCCTCTTTGTAAAAAAGAAGTAATAAAAATAAAAACCGAAATATGCTTTTGATCCTGTCATGTAACAAATGTAGTTTTCTTACTGCTTATATCCAACTGTAGCTATCAATTTTATTTTCTGCGGCCACCGCTTTCGGCGTCATTCATGCGGATCTTACGCCCCCGGTAATTCTTACCATCCATCGCTTTGATCATTCTTTTAGCGGCACCACTTTCCACTTCTACCCAGCTATTCATCTCTTTCATATCGATTCTTCCGAGCACATCTTTCTTAAGATCGCTCATATCCAGGATGAATTGAAGGAAACTGGCTTTATAAAAACCATCTTTTGTACCCAGGTTTACAAACAAGCGTTGGTAATTGTCACCACCTGCAAATTTTCTTCCTGCAGTATCACGGTGTTGCAATCTTTCAGCGCCACGTTCACTTGGTCTTCTATCATCGGCGCGCAGGTTCAGGTCAGCCGCATTTTCATAATATTTCAGGAAACGGTCAAATTCCAAAGCTGCTACACGTTGTAGTATTTCTTCTTTGTCTACAGTTGCAAATTTTTCCTGTAGTGTTGGCAGGTAGGTTTCATATTCACCATGACTGATATCAGCCTGCAACATTTTGTCGATGAAATGAAAAAACTGTTTGCGGCATACGTCCTTTCCACTCGGTATATCCATTTTATGAAATTTCGTATTCACCAGTTTTTCAATCTGGCGCATGCGATAAACCTCTTTAGGTGTGATGATGGAAATGGAAATACCACTTCTTCCTGCACGGCCCGTTCTTCCACTACGATGGGTATATACTTCTGTGTCGTCGGGTAATTCGTAATTGATAACGTGCGTGATACCTGTTACGTCAATTCCGCGTGCGGCTACATCGGTAGCAATCAGCAACTGTATACTTTTTTCGCGAAAGCGACTCATTACTTTATCACGCTGCTGCTGGGTAAGATCGCCATGCAGCGCTTCGATATCGTATCCTTCCCTGATCAGTTGCTCCGTTATTTGCTGTGCATCAGCTTTGGTACGGGTAAAGATTATTCCATACAACCCGGGATTGAAATCGATGATACGTTTAAGCGTTTCATAACGATTTACGTGCTGGGTCATGTAATACTGGTGATCGATATTTGATGCGCCTGCATTGGTTTTGCCAATCGTAATTTCAAAAGGCTGCTTCATATAGCGCTTGCTCACCTGCCTGATAGCGGGGGGCATGGTAGCGCTGAAGAGCCAGGTACTTTGGCGTACAGGTGTGTTTTGTAATATGAACTCTATGTCGTCCTTGAAACCCATATTGAGCATTTCGTCGGCTTCATCGAGAATCACGTAATGGATCTTTTCGAGATTTACGGCTTTTCTTTCGATAAGGTCGATGAGGCGCCCGGGTGTGGCAACTACTATGTGTGTGCCTTTTTTCAGATCACGGATCTGTTGGGTAATGGAAGTACCACCATATACGGCAGTTACTGCAATATGATCTTTCTTATTCTTGAAAGTTTCTAAATCGCTGGCAATTTGAAGGCAGAGTTCGCGGGTAGGACATACGATCAGTGCTTGTGGAAAGCGGTCAGATTTATTGATTAGTTGCAAAACAGGGAGACCAAAAGCGGCCGTTTTACCAGTACCGGTTTGAGCCAGCCCGATAAAATCCTTTGTACCCTGTAATAATACGGGAATTGCTTTTTCCTGGATAGGTGTTGGCTGTGTAAAACCCAGAGTGGCAATGGAGTGCAATAAGCCTTCCTCAATCCCTAATTCGTCGAACGTCACTGTATAGATAATTTAAATTTGTAGAAAACTGGCGGCAAAGGTAATGCTTTAGCCGCAGGGCAGATAAAAAAAGCCATCCCGACGAATCAGGACGGCCTTCAATGATTGCTTGCCATTGAAAATCTTTAGCAGCCCGGGCGCAATCTGCCTGGCTGTTCGGGAAAATTACTTCTTTGTAGTATCTGTATCTACAGTCTTTTTGATGGTAGTATCACCAACATTGTGAACTGTAGTATCCTGGGTAGTAACCGTAGTAGCGGTGTCACCAGTTGGAGTTACAGTTGTAGTTGTGTCTTTGTCAGTTTTGTTCTCTGACTCATTGTTACAAGCTACGAAACCAAGGCTAGCTACAGCCAATACCAGAAAAAGCTTTTTCATTTGTGCGATGTTTTTTGTTTGAATATGAAATATTTCGCTGTTAATACCCGGAACGGAAAAAGGTAACCCGGATTTTATATTTTTTTTTGCGTGGCACAGGGTTACTATTTTTTAAAAACCCGTATTAAATAGCGGAATAGTGAAACAAGAGATTAACGAGAAAGCTTTATTGCAAGGATTAGCCCGTAATGAAACGAAGTCGGTAGAAACGATATATCGCGAGAACTATAATACGGTTCATGCGTTGATTATCAACAACAACGGCTCTTCCGACGAAGCAAAAGACATTTTCCAGGAAGCGATGATCGTGTTGTATGAAAAGGTGAGATCCGGCAGCTTCGAATTGAATTGCCAGATAAAAACTTACCTGTATTCGGTGTGCAGAAGGTTGTGGCTTAAGCGTTTGCAACAATTGAATCGGTATTCTGCCCCTGTTGAAAACATCGACAACCTGGTACCCGTAGACGAGGAAATAGAGGCACACGAACAGCGGAACGCGGAATTTGAAATGATGAATAAGGCGATCAGCGGTCTTGGCGAACCATGTAAAAGCCTGCTGGAAGCCTACTACCTGCAAAAAAGGACCATGCAGGATATCGCGGCCAGCTTTGGATATACCAATGCCGACAACGCTAAAAACCAGAAATACAAATGCCTGGTTCGTTTGAAAAAGATATTTTTTAGTCACTATAAAAACGGGAACGGTGATGAGTGATACACAACTACTCGAAGCAGTCGAACGCTATATCAGGGGCGAAATGAACCCGGATGAAAGACTTTATTTCGAAAATCTCCGCAAAACCAATCCTGATGTTGATCAGTTAGTGGTGGAGCATACCCTGTTTTTGCAACAGATGAACCGCTTTGGCGAATGGCAAAAATTCAGATCCAACCTGAATGAAGTACACACCAACCTTGCCGAATTGGGTAAAATCAATTCTTCCCGTCTTAAGGGAAAAGCAAAGGTGGTATACCTGTTCAACCGCTACAAGCGCGTTGGTGCAATTGCTGCCTGTATAGCGGGCCTCACTACCTTATTGGTCGGTGGACTTTTCTGGAGCATCACACCTAAAACACCCGGCGAAGAAATTGAAAAATTGAAGGGCCAGATCGAAGAAGTAAAAGATATTACTAAAAAGCAGGGAAGCGAGATCAGGTCAATCAAGAACGACACAAAAAAAGTTGATCCTATAATATATAAAACTGGTGGTACCGGTTTCATCATCGATGGTAAAGGTTATCTCGTTACCAATGCACACGTCATCAATGGCGCCCGCAATATTGCTGTTGAAAACAGTAAAGGCGAGTTTGTTGCTAAAATTGTATTTACCGATCAGCAAAAAGACATTGCTATCCTGAAAATAACAGATGAATCATTTAAACCATACAGCTCCATTCCGTACGCAGTCAGTAAATCGCAAGGCGACCTGGCTGAAGCTATTTTTACCTTAGGATATCCTCGTAAAGAAATCGTGTATGGCGAAGGATACCTTAGTGCAAAAACTGGTTATAAAGGTGACACCCTTAGCTGCCAGATAGATATTGCAGCCAACAGGGGTAATAGTGGTAGCCCGATCTGGAATAAGGACGGCGAAATAATCGGTATCCTTAATGGACGACAAACCAATACAGAAGGATTTGCTTTTGCCATACAGGGAAAACATATCTACCGCGTATTAGAAGAATTAAAAAAGTCTGATACCAGTTACCAGCGCGTAAAAGTTGCTTCGAAATCTACACTCGGTGGCCTTGATAGAGAACTGCAGGTGAAGAAGGTGGAGGATTATGTGTATATGGTTAAAGTGAACTGATTTCGTTTAGATAATAGATAAAAGTGAAAAGATAAAAGTTGTCAACTTTTATCTTTTCACTTTTATCTATTATCTAAACGTTTTGCGTAACATTCCATAGACGCGCAGGATACTCGTTCTTAGAAATCAACTCCTGCAGGCTCTTCTC
>CBFGYO010000224.1:0-5023 GCA_965652975.1 uncultured Chitinophagaceae bacterium
AAACCCAGCACATCCATCAGCTTGGCACCACCCACGCCCAACAGTATAAACTGCGCCACCTTGGTGGCAACATTCGCATCGTAAAGTCTATGGGTAATTGTTTGGGAAACATAATCGTTCTCAGGAACGTCTGTTGACAACAGGAATAGCGGAGCTGTTTTGAAAGTTTCGGGATTGAGATAAAATACCTTTACCCATACTGGATGCTCATGTACTGTGATCTGGAATTTGATACCCGTATCTTCCAAAAAACTGTATTGCTTTTCGTTCCAGGTTACGTTTAAGGTCTGGTCCTGGTGACGTGCCTGGTCATAATAACCATACTTCCACAAAATACCGATGCCAACAAGGTTTTGCCGGAGTTCATATGCACTGCGCAAATGCGAACCTGCCAGGAATCCCAGGCCACCACTGTAAATTTTTAAAGGTTGGTGTGTGGCAAACTCCATGGAGAAGTAAGCCACCTTCTTTGCATACCGGTCTTCAGCAGGATAAGGAACTGTATAATTAGTAAAACTCATAGTGTGTCTTTTTTACACGAGGCTGCAATATAAAGGTTAATTATGAATGGAAAATATCAGGTGGGGGAAGAAAAATTATCAAGGTTTTGAACAGGGGAGCATTTCCCGGTTTATTTTTTTGCACTGGCTTTTTTAACTGGTGCTTTTGGTTTTGCTTCTTTTTTTCGTGTATATACACCATCGAAAGAGCAGCGGAGATCGCGGTGTGAACCACACCCTTCCAGTTCTCTTACAGTTACTGCTCCGGCACTGAATCTAAATTGTAATACGCAGGGATCGCCACCCTGCCGGTATTCAGCAAGATTAGCGGAGCGCAACATGGCTTCACCCTTCAATTCACCATTGCATTCTCCATTATTTTTTTCAAAGTGAATAAAGAAATTAAGCCTGTCTGGTTTTCTTCCATCCCGAACTGATACAAGATTTGTTTTTGCCGTACTATAGTCTGCGGCATATTTATGCTTGCGCCCAAATGTATCGATGGGATTGATCAACTCTGTCGCCACATCGCCAATGGCATCCGTCATGATAAGCGTAAAGTTTTTGCTTTCCGGGTTGAACGCATAAATATCTTTTCCTTCGCTCACCGAACCATCCGCATTCTTGCGGATAGCCGTGCGTGTAATGGTAAATTTTTTGTCTACTACAGTTGTGGCCTGTATGGTTTTAGTGAGATCTTTATCCGAGTTCCAGGCGTTCATGGCATTGAGAAAATTATTCTTGTTGTCGAACACCAGGATCAGCGCCACGCTCCTGGGAGTTTTAGGAATGATCGCTTTAGCGAAAAGATATTTTTCATCCTTAGATGCTTCTACCTGTCCGAGGGGATAAATTTTCCAGGCGGGATTTTTTACCAATAGTTTACCCAGCGTTGAGTCTGGCACAAATTGCCTGAAAATCTTCTGGCTAATAAGAAGTGAATCGTTTCCCTTTTTTGCCATCATCGGGGCATCAAACTGAAGCGGTAATTCTATTGGTTGGAAATAAGAAATAAAATCGCTGATATCTACAGGGTCTTCTCCGGAAAGTGAAACTTTTTTCTTTTGCTTGCACGCCATACCTGCAGTGAGCAACGACACGAGAAGGATAAACACCGGGATTCTCTTCATAGTAGTGATTGGGCATCGAAAATAGTCGATTCCCTGCTTTCCGTCAAAGTTGTATTTTGGTAGTTAGTAAAAATATTTTAGGTTTGCCTAAAATTATTTTTAGACGTGCTGAACTTTTCTACCAGTGAGGAAAATTATATTAAAGCTATCTTCCACCTACAAAAGGAAGATGGCACGGTTACTACCAATGAGCTTGCCCGGGAATTGAAAACCAAACCGGCATCAGTAACCGACATGATGAAGAAGCTGAAGGCAAAAAAATTGCTTCATTATGAAGCTTACCAGGGCTTCCGCCTCAGTAATGAAGGAAAAAAAGTTGCTTTAAATATCATTCGAAGGCATCGCCTTTGGGAATATTTTCTTGCAGAAAAATTAAAATTCAACTGGGACGAAGTGCACGAGGTAGCCGAACATCTTGAACATGTGAGCAATAAAAAACTTATTGATAAACTGGACGAGTTTTTGGGCTATCCCCGCAATGATCCACATGGCGATCCCATTCCCGACCAGGAGGGAAGAATCGAAACGAGCCGGCAGGTTTGTCTTGTTGATCTCCCTGTAAATAAGCAGGCGATAGTATCTCACGTTAGCGATCAGTCATCCGAAATACTTGAGTTACTCAAGCATAAAAACATTGGCATTGGCACCAAACTGGAAATAAAAAAGAAATTCGATTTTGATCATTCGATGGAAATTAAAACTGGCCGGCTTCCCGTCGCTACCATCAGTGAGCAATTAGCTAAAAATATTTTTTTGAAGTATGTTAACTAAAGACCATTCCGATGTCTCATTGAGCGAAGTACATGAATCAATTGATACTACTTCCACACACCGCCCGGTGTGGAGACGAATCCTTTCCTTCTTCGGCCCTGCTTATCTTGTGAGTGTTGGATATATGGATCCCGGCAACTGGGCTACCGACCTGGCCGGCGGAAGCCAGTTTGGTTATAAACTCATCTGGGTGCTGCTGATGAGCAACCTGATGGCGCTTTTATTGCAAAGTCTCTCGGCAAGGCTCGGTATTGTTCGCCGCAGGGATCTGGCGCAGGCCAACCGCGAAACCTATCCGCGAAAAGTAAACTTCGCCCTTTATGTTTTAGCAGAAGTAGCTATTGCTGCCACTGATCTCGCAGAAGTATTGGGAATGGCGATTGGATTGCAACTGCTTACCGGTTTACCGCTTATTTGGGGCGTAACCATCACCGTGCTCGACACATTCCTGCTGCTTTTGCTTCAAAGGCTGGGAATGCGCAAGATGGAAGCCTTCATCATTGGCCTCGTGTTTATCATTGGCATGTCTTTCCTCATCGAGATCATCCTGGCAAAACCAGACCTTGGTGAAGTAGTGAAAGGGTTTGTGCCCACTCAAATGAATAATACCGCACTTTATATTGCTATCGGTATTATCGGTGCTACCGTTATGCCACACAACCTGTATCTCCATTCAGCACTGGTACAAACAAGGAAGATCAAACGGGATAAGCAGGGAATAAAACGGGCATTGAAATTAAATTTTATCGACAGTGCAATTGCATTGAACCTGGCGTTTTTTGTAAATGCCGCCATACTCGTGCTTGCCGCTACCGTATTTTTTAATACCGGCAGAACCGATGTTGCCGAAATAAAAGATGCCCATCACCTGCTCGACCAGTTACTGGGCACTAAACTCGCGCCTGTATTATTCGCCGTTGCATTGATTGCTTCCGGGCAAAGCTCTACTGTTACCGGTACGCTGGCGGGACAAATCGTCATGGAAGGTTATTTGCGTTTACGCATCAACCCATGGTTGCGCAGGTTATTAACCCGCATGGTAGCCATCATACCTGCCGTTGTCGTTATCCTTATCAATGGCGAAGAAAATATCGACAGCCTCCTGATCTTAAGCCAGGTGATCCTGAGTTTACAGTTAGGATTTGCCATCATCCCGCTTATACATTTCGTGAGTGATAAACAGGCGATGGGAGCTTTCGTAATCAAACCTATTGTGCAGGTGGCTGCCTGGCTTATAACAGCCGTGTTGGTATACCTCAACCTTCGTATGGTAACGGGCGAGGCAATTGATTATTTCAGCACATCTGATAGTATTTTCTGGAAATTCATCATCATTATCTCAGGAATTCTTTTTATAAGCCTGCTATTAATTTCAATCATTTATCCTTTGATCAAAAAACGGCAACGACAGGTTACGGTGCAGTTGCACCAGGAACCTTCCACCCTTCCCCCACTTACGCCACCACGTTTTGACAGGATAGTAGTTGCACTTGACTTCAGCGCACGTGATCAAAAGCTCATCGCTTATGCTATGGGCCAGGGCAATAGTGAAACGAGATATACATTGGTGCATGTGGTAGAAAGTGTGCCAGCACGTATTTATGAGCAGGATAGCGACGATATGGAAACACAAAAAGACAAGGAGCAGCTCGCATTCTATGTGCAGCAGTTAAAAGACAAGGGTCTGAATGCAGAAGCAATCATCGGTTATGGCAACCGTGCCAAAGAGATTGTACGAATGGTGCATAAGGCCAACGGTGATATGCTCGTTATTGGAGCACATGGACATGCGGGGATTAAGGATTTTATTTATGGAGAAACTATAAATACTGTGAGACATGAGTTGAAGATTCCCGTCCTGATAGTGCACGTTTAGTGAGAGAGATAAAAGATAAAAACTAAAAGATAAAAGTTATTTAGCTCTCTGGAATTTTTCCTGTCGTTTAATGGATAATACCAGAGGAAAATTGCGAATGAAACAACTTTTAGCTTTTATCTTTTAACTTTTATCTATTCAAACCGTTTGCTTCACATGCGTCCTTATAAGATGCTTAAACCTGCTAAACGTTTCAGGTTTGATATTGAGGTAAGAGGCAAGATATTTCTGGGGCACACGCTGCATAAGTTCAGGGTTGCGTGTTACGAAATTCAGGAATCGTTCACGCGGCGTCATTTTCACCATTTGCATTTGCCAACGATCTTTGATGATCATGGCGAATGTGACGACCAATCGCCCCAGGTGTTCCATTTTGTGCGACTGGCGATACAACCGTTCCAGGTCGTCATAGCCGATAGAAACGAAGGTGCTGGGTTCAATTGCTTCTACAAAATATTCCGAGGGTGTGCGACTGTGAAAAGATTCCTGGCTAAGGATTAGATGATTTTCGAGTGAAATTTGTGTATTGATTTCCTGGTGTCCTTTCTTATAAAATTTGCGGACAAGGCCTTTAACGATAAAATTGAAGTTGGTTTCTACTTCGCCAGCCTTTAGTATAATTTCTTTCTTTCCAAACCTCCTTACCTTGAGAACTGGTAAGATATGCTGGTTGAACTCTTCTTCTGTGAGATCTGTAAATCGCTTCAGATACTTGTAAAAAGATTTTACCGAATCCATGCTACTAA
>CBFGYO010000225.1:0-5001 GCA_965652975.1 uncultured Chitinophagaceae bacterium
AGACCTGCGAATAATAACCAGGAAAGAAGAGCCGAACGCTTTTGATAGTCCGGCAGCCGAACAGATCATAAAAAACCATTAACCAGCGGGAAATTTGTAATATCGTTCCCTCGATCAAAAAACCAAGGGCTTGGATGAAAGGACATTGGTAGAACAATTAAAGCAGGGCAACGAAACCGCTTTTAAGAATATTGTTGAGACCTGGCAGAATATGGTCTACAACACGGCTATGGGTATTGTGCAAAATGCGGAAGATGCTGAAGATATCGCCCAGGAAACATTTGTGCAGGTATACCAGTCGATTGGTTCTTTCAAAGGAGAATCGAAATTTTCCACCTGGCTTTACAGAATTACAATTGCCAAAGCGCTCGATCATGAGCGTCGGAAGAAAAGGAAAAAGCGTTTCGCCTTTGTAAAAAGCCTTTTTGGAGAAGAAAGCCAGGTAGTAGTGCATCCGCCCGATTTTCATCACCCCGGGGTGATCATGGATAAAAAGGAAGATGCAGCAGTATTATTCCAGGCAATTGCCCAACTGCCTGAAAATCAAAAAGTAGCATTTACTTTACATAAAGTGGACGGATTGAGCTACCAAGAAGTAAGTGAAGTAATGAATACCAGCGTTTCATCCGTGGAATCGCTGATGCACAGGGCAAAAACCAACCTTAAAAAGAAATTAGAAGACTATTATAAAGACCGTGAGTAACCACAGGTTTTTAATACAGGCTAACGTCAAACACAACGTCATGAAAAGCAAAAATGAACTGGAAAGAAAAGTGCAGCAAACGCTTGAGAGCCTCGATGGTATCAGCCGGGCAGAACCAAAGCCTTTCTTTTATACAAGGCTCACAGCACGTCTTCAACGGGATGTACCTTCCGTTTGGGAAAGTATTGGCTCGTTTATATCCAGACCCGCTGTAGCTATTGCAACGCTTTGTGTAATCCTTGCATTGAATGCGCTGATCTTATTCCGCACTGATGCTGACAGTTTACCCGTGAGTGCTAATGAAGCCCTGGTTTCCGACAATGAATATGTATTGGCCAGCAGCAGCAGTTTTGATTACGAAAATATCGACCCGCAATGAGTAACACTTCGACAAATAGAAATCTTCTTTTTATCATAGGCTTTTTAGTGCTGACAAATATTGCCGTGCTGGTTTATTTTTTGTCAAAAAAAGAACATGAACCAAAGAAGCCCGGATCCGGTCGCTCCAATGGCCTCACAGAATTATTGCAAAATGAGGTGGGATTCAACGACGACCAGCTTTCCCGCTATGTAGAAATGCGAGACAGGCAACGTGAATCCATCAAACCGCTTTTTGATGAGATGCGTAAAGCAAAAGACAGCCTCTTCCGATTGATGGGTGATTCTACTGTCAGCGATTCTGTTATTACCAAAGCTGCCGATGCTATCGCTCAAAAGCAACGAATGCTCGATCTGCAAACCTTTGCTCATTTTAAAAGAGTTCGTGCACTGTGTACCGATGCGGGCCAGGCGGTGAAATACGATTCCGCTGTGCTGAGAATGTTCAGAAAAATGGGAAAAACTGCCCGCCGTGGCGAGCAGGATAAACAAGAAAAAAAATAGCTTTATTCACTAATAAATAAAATAAGATCGTGAACATGAAAAAACAAATACTTCTGCTGGTTGCAATGATGATGACGGCAACTGCTTTCATCCATGCACAGGGCGGACCTCAACGCCGTACAGTGGAAGAGCGGGTTAAAACCGTACACTTTAAAATGGATAGCACCTTTAAACTGGATGCTGCCAAACTAACACAGGTAGATTCCGTATTTGCTACTTACTATCGCGGTACCGACAAAGTGCGTGAAGAATTAATGAGCGGAGGCGAACGCCCCGATATGCAGGTAATGCGTGAAAAAGTACAACCTTATATGGACGCGAGAGATAAAGAATTAAAAGTGATACTGGGTGATGATAATTACAAGAAATTTAAAGATGAACTCGAGCCTGCATTAATGCCACGTCGTGGTGGACCCGGCGGAGGTAATAACAGGCAATAAGATAGTTTTAGGGTTAATGGTAGTTAATGTAACCCCGGCCTTTCAACGCCGGGGTTCTCTTTTGAAATGTTATAATCATATTTCTAGCGTTTTTTGTAGTTCTAATGCGGTGACCACAGTTTCTCGCGGCGAACGCTGCAAAACCGGTGCGAACGCCGCGAGAAATAAACTGACGATCTAAGAGACTCTTCTTAACCCTGAGGCAGATACAATCGCCATCACCCCCAGAGTTGCAAACAATAAAATATGATCGCGCTCACCGCTTTTTTCTTTCGTAGATAAACTGGCATACGACATCTCCACTGGAATATTTTTTTCATTCCTTTCGTTTAAAGCAAGATCCCAGTCGCTATACGTTTTTCCGGTGAGGAATGCCAGCATTTCCAGTTCATCACTTCGGCGCTGCTTTAATGCCTTCAGGTATTTTTTACCTTCATCACAATTAAAATCGCCTGATGCGGGATGAGTAACAATATACCTCGCCTGGTAATTTTCTTTATTGGGTGTAACCTGGAATACCAGGTCCTGCGGAAATTTGTCACGGTTATAACGCACGTGCATGCGGGTGAAATAAACATCTGTGGAGTAATCTTCATTATCATCGTTGCTAACGTCGCTGTAATCGGTCCAGTCGCGAGTAAGCCACCACACTCCCGCCTGTACCAGGTCCTGCTGCGAAGGTGCAGTGGCCACACAGGGATCACATTTCACGAAATTCTTTGGGCTTACATCCCAGGCATATTCCAGCGCCGCAATTGCCTTGCCTTCTTTTTTCCATTGATGCTGGAAAAGATTAGAATAAAAACTGCCAAAGTTGTTTTTTACAAACAGCGGAACATTTTTGGACGTAGGTAATGCAAAAGTGCGGTAGTTGGTACATTCAATCCTGCCCTTCTTGGTAAAGGCATACACGATCATATCCTGGTCGCCATCGGCATTTGCCATGCCCAAGCGGATAGGCAGCATGAACTTGGGTGAAGTAAAACTTATTTGAAGTGGACGTAAGTAATTGCCTGGCAATTTCTTCTTTTCCTTCTCATTAACCTTTACTACGAAAAATTTCAAATTGCTTTTAATATACGGTTCCAGTACTTCTTCAGCACCTGCAGGGATTTTATAACCATTTTCGTCCAGCCAGGTTTTTAGGCCGGCACTTTCTTTGGCACTAAGTATTAGGATGTCGTATTCACCGACAATATACTGGGCTTCGATTTTTACGGTGGATGATTTTCTTTTTACTCCAGAACCCGTAACTACTACTTCTGACATATTGGGGCTCGACATGGAAAAAGCAACTTCCTTATCATATCGTGCGCATGGGTTTTGATCATAATATTCTACCAGTCGTGGTTTACTGTATTCATTAAGTGTATTAAAGATTTGCTGGTCCACTACTTTGATATCACTTTTTTTCAATACTACGGGTACCGGTACAACCATAGCAAAATCTTTCAGGTTGCCTTTGTAATCGTTGTACATCGTAATTACATTGCGATTGCCATCTCGCACAAGTATTACCTGCGATGTTTTATTTTTTAGTGTGCCATCTGCTTTGCTTACATAGAACCCGCAGAAAGCCGCGGCTTCATGGCCGATCATTCCTGCAAGTATTACTACGGCAGCCAGTTTTTTTGTAAATGGTTTCATGACTATACGTTTTAAGTTTTGGAAAAAATTAATTTTTATAATGGAGGGTTTCCAGTAAAAATCCTGTGCCTTAAACAGTTTGTCAAGCATAGGCACCAGCGGCGCAGCAGCAACAAGTACCCATATGGGTGTATTGTATTTCCATTTGAAAGCTGCGAGGTAAAATGAAACAACAGCAATGAGTACCGCCCATATTATTCTTGCAACAGGATGATTAGGGGAAGTGCGCGGATCGCTGATCATGAAAAAAGTAAACAATAGCAGGCTACCTGTACTTACCGAATGTATGAAGTGATCCAATGGCCAACCCAATACGTATACCTGCCGCCAGTAAAGTAACCCGATAAATGTAAAGAGAAAGGCAAGGGAAATATCCAGCTTTTGCACCCGCGTAACGACAATAGTGCCCAACGTTATCACACTGAAAAAGATTACAGCATTATTACCCCATTGCCCCGGGCTAAGCCAGGCATCACCTGTAAGTAATAAAGTAGCTACAATACCGGCAGCAGACGGGTTAAAAATATGTTTGTGATTCCATCGGAAAATATACTTCGATGCCACTGTTATGAATGCTGCACACAGGCTCGTGTGCCAATAATTCGTTTTAAGTAACAGGCACAAACTCATAGCGCTGATCAATACACTGAATCCCCACCGGTCGAAAGTCGATAAGCCCATCCATCGTTTCGCCTTTATTGATTCTGCCAGGTATTGAAATAACAGGCAACCGCCAATGCTGATTATATAATGGTTCCAGTCGGCAGTCCAATCCAATACTACCAGGCCGTAACAAAGAAATATAGCCTGGAATATTACCTGGAAATAGCGGGGATCCAGCCGCAACATACCCTGTGGCATAAGAGGTGATTTGCTTATGGGATGTGCGGTTTTGAAAGATTACACAAATACATTCTAAAATTTCACGGTTTGCATTTGGCGACTGTTGATCATAATGGTCGTAAGATTATAATAAACAGGTAGTTTATAAGACTGCGGAGAGAAGTCGTTGCCAAATATGGTGACACGTTCAGAAGTTATTATTGCCTTGTGGATTGGGCACAAGAGCAGAACTCTCGTATTATTTCTATGATCCCGTTAGGAATAAAATATGGTAGAAAGGTATTTGTGATTTCCCCCACGCCCCCATTAGTGGCAAAATATCGGTAGAAAAGTTTCGTCATTTCCCACGCCCGTTGGGGTAAAATATCGATAGAAAGATTTCGTCATTTCCCTTTCACCCCGTTAGGGGCATAATATCGTTAGTAACGTCCTTAGTTATTCCACCCTACGCCCTTTGGGATAAGATATCGATTAGAAAGGTTTCGT
>CBFGYO010000226.1:0-4986 GCA_965652975.1 uncultured Chitinophagaceae bacterium
GCTGTATCTTCAATCGGTATTACCCGGCCGCTGAGGTTGATGTTAATGATCTTTTTCATACTCGAGATATTATTGGTTGAAGCCCGCCACTGTTGGCGGAAATTTTATTAGTTGTTGAGAGGCTGATCGTTTTTATTGGCTAAGGCATTTACTCCGTTCGACAATTCATTCCATGTTTGTTCAAGCTCTTTATAAAATCCATCTCCCTTTTCGGTAAGTGAAAAATATTTACGGGGCGGTCCGGAGTTGCTCTCCACCCAGCGGTAGGTGAGCATATCGGCATTCTTTAATCGGGTAAGCAAAGGGTAAAGGGTACCTTCCAGTATCTGGAGATTAGCGGCCCGCATCTCCTCGACAATATCACTCGGATAGGCTTCGCCGCGGCGAATGATCGAGAGAATACAGAATTCCAAAATTCCCTTCCGCATCTGGCTCTGTGTATTTTCAATATTCATAGCTCTACTTTTATCATTGATGGCTCAAAGATAGGGTGATATTTGGTACTATGCAACACAAAGTACCAAATAAATTCAGGTAATGTTCTATGAACAGGTCACAATCTAACCTGATATAAACTGATCTTCAACGTTTTATTGAAGTTGCACCTACTCAAGAAATTATATTTTGCGCTTTTATCAGCGGCAAATAGGAATGACAAAAGCGATTATCTGGACTTTATTGGGTTAATTTGCCGATGCTGTTTCGATCCTTTATCTTTTGTTTTTCCTGTATTTGCCTGCTAGCCTGCAACCCGTACAAGTCTTATAAGTCGAAGTATTCATTTAAAAGTGAAACGGGAAAGCCCGATTATGCCAGCCTGGATTACTGGGCCGCGCATCCCCATAAATGGGACCCATCGGACAGTATGCCGCTACCATTATCAACAACAATAAGGGATACCTCGGTGGACGTTTTCTTTTTGCATCCCACTTCGTTAACCAATAAAACCAATCGCCGGGAAGACAATGCGATCATCGACGACTGGTTTATCAACGCCAAAACGGATTATACCTCGATACTTTACCAGGCAAGTGTGTTCAATAACTCAGGTCGTGTATTTGCGCCACGCTACCGGCAGGCTCATATTCGCAATTTTTTTTCGAAGGATAGTTTAAAGGCGCAGGGCAATTTTCAAATTGCATATGCTGATGTCAAAGCTGCATTCACCTATTACCTCACACATTACAATCATGGTCGGCCGATCATCATTGCCTCGCATAGCCAGGGAAGTTTTTTAGCTGAACAATTACTCAGGGATTTTTTTGAAGATAAACCTTTGCAACAGCAGCTTGTAGTGGCGTATATCGCCGGCTGGCCTCTACCTAAGGATTATTTTAAAAGTTTAAAGATGTGTGAGGACTCCCTGCAAACCGGTTGCATCTGTAGTTGGAGAACAGTAAGAAAAGGATTTGTACCGTCGTATGTAAAAAAATACCCGGTGGATAGCTATGTAACCAACCCGCTTACATGGAATATTACTGATGAATATGCAGGCAGCGAACTCAATATTGGCAGCGTGCTTTACAAATTCAACAAGGTGTATATGAATACGACAGATGCGCAAGCAGGGAATGGTCTTTTACAGGTAAGAAAGCCTAAATTTCCCTGGGGCTTTTTATATTTCACCAGGAATTATCATGCAGGCGATATCAATTTATTTTACCTCAACATCCGGCAAAATGTACAACAACGGATACGCGCCTATCAAAAGAATGCTGCAGTAGCGGCCCACTAAGTTTGTTTCCAGCAAAGGCGCAAGGTATGTAAGCTGCAAAGTGAGAATTAATCATTGCGTCTTATTTACTTTGCGTCTTTGCGTGAAAGAGTACTGTCAGTTAGATATCGCGTCTCTCCTTCATCGCATTTTACAATTGCGTACTTCTTTACGTTATTAATAAGGGCCTCGTCGAGTGCATCGATCACATTCTTGTATGTCGCATCAGCACTCGGTTTTATAATAAGCATCAACGCCGTTCTTCCCTCCGCCGATACAGGATGGCTGTCCAGCTCCTGCTGTTTTTTCCTTATTACATTCCCTATTCCCGATGAAACGGAAAAAGTTGTTCGTTGAATATTAGTTTCATCCCAGCTCCCCTCATAATAATAAATGACATTATCCTTTGCCAGCAGCATTGTTATCGTTGTTGATTCACCCACAGGCATTGGCTTCCCTTGCTTGGGCATATAAAGATCCGTGACTGCAGGCCTGGAAAGTTCTGAAGTAAATATAAAAAAACTGACGAGCAGGAATCCGAGATCCACCATGGGCGTCATGTCAATCTTCAGGGAATGTTTTTGCATCCGTTTTACACCTGGCCGGTGGGAAGTTGTACTACTACCGGCATCGCTTATTTGCATATATGGCTTTTTAACTTAGACACCGGGAAAGAAATATTCCACACCTTTCTGGCAAAGACGCTAAGATTAAAGCTCTCTTTTCTGCCTATTCACTTTGCGCCTTTGCGTGAATCTCAAATCACTCATCGCTTTAAATCAGGATATTTATGCTTGCAGCAAATTTGTAACTTTAAGTATGAAGACAATTATCATCCCCACCGACTTTTCGCCTGCGGCTACCAACGCCATGAACTACGCGCTGGATATGGCATTGGCTATTGATGCAGGAGTATTGCTCTTTCATGTGTATAGCGTGCCCATCAGCATGACGGAAGTACCGGTAATGCTTGTGTCGGTGGAGGAACTTGAGAAGAATGCGGAATCGCAGATTGCTACGGTAAAAAAGAATGTAGAACATATCACTTCAGGAAAAGTAAAAGTAGAAACCCAGACCAAACTTGGCGACACCATCGACGAGCTGGAAACGCTCTGCAACCAGGTACAACCTTTTGCTGTAGTAATGGGAGCCCATAATTCCACAGGCATCAATGCGCTATTTGGAAGTACAACTCTTTCATCTATCAGGAGGCTTCACTGGCCCGTGGTAATAGTGCCCCCGGGTAAGGAATATGGAAAAGGAATACAAAAGATCGGCTTTGCATGCGATTTCCAACACGTGGTTGAAAGTACGCCAGCTGGGGCAATCAAAGCTGTAGTCAACCAGTTCAAAGCCGAATTGCATGTGCTGAACGTAACTAACCCTTCAAAAGAAACCGGCAAACCTGCCGAATATCCATTGCTGCAAACCATGTTGCAGGAAGTAAATCCTGTTTATGATTTTATTCGGCACAACGACATGGAAGAAGGTATCAATGAATTTGCAGAAAAAAATAATCTCGATCTTATCATCACCATTCCTAAAAAACACAAATTGCTCGAAGGATTATTTCGCAAGAGTGCCACCAGGCAATTGCTAATGCATTCACATATTCCTATTATGTGCGTGCATGAAGACTAGAGCAAATGTGAAAATGTGGAAATATGGAAATGTGGAAATGGGTAGGTTAAGGTTTCCTTTATTATTGCTAAAAAAATTTTATACACGCTTCGAAAGGGAAGTGAATTTATATGATGGCAGAGTCCACCATTTCCACATTTTCACACTTCCACATTTACACATTTGTATTAAAATTCCGCATTTTTGGGTGTCCGCGGAAATGCTATTACATCCCGGATATTGCTCATACCGGTAATGAATTGTACCATGCGTTCGAAACCTAATCCAAAACCTGCATGTGGTACCGTGCCATACCTTCTTGTATCCAGGTACCACCACAATTCTTCCTGTGGCACATGCATCTGTTGCATACGAGCTATTAACTTATCCATACGCTCTTCGCGTTGCGAGCCGCCAACTATTTCACCAATGCCCGGTGCCAGTATGTCCATCGCAGCTACCGTTTTTCCATCGTCGTTCATACGCATGTAAAACGATTTTATCTCCTGCGGGTAATTATAGAGAATCACTGGTTTCTTAAAATGTTTTTCAACCAGGTAACGCTCGTGTTCACTTTGGAGATCCATTCCCCATCCTGTGATTGGGTATTGAAATTTCTTTTTCTTGTTATGATTGCTTTCTTTAAGTATATCGATTGCATCGGTATAAGTAAGGCGCTCGAATTCGTTGTTCAATACAAACTCCAGTTTTTCCATCAATCCCATTTCACTACGTTTATCCTGTGGCAGTTGCTTTTCTTCATCAGTAAGGCGTTGTGCCAAAAACTCAAGATCTTCCCGGTTATTGTCCATCACATAGCGTATCAGGTATTTGATGAACTCTTCGGCGAGGTTCATATTATCTTCCAGGTCGTAAAATGCCATTTCGGGTTCGATCATCCAAAACTCCGCCAGGTGCCTTGCTGTGTTTGAGTTTTCAGCACGGAAGGTGGGACCAAATGTGTATATCTCGCCAAAGGCGGTTGCACCAAGTTCACCTTCAAGCTGGCCGCTTACCGTAAGGTTAGTGCTTCGGCCGAAAAAATCTTCTTTGAAGTCGATACTCCCATCGTCGTTTTTGGGAGCACTTCCATCTACCGGCAACGTGGTTACGCGAAACATTTCTCCCGCACCTTCAGCATCACTGGCAGTAATGATGGGAGTGTGCATATACACAAAGCCCTTGTCATTATAGAATTTATGTACAGCAAATGCAAGTGCGTGACGTACGCGGAACACAGATCCGAAAGTACTGGTACGAAAGCGGAGGTGTGCTATCTCTCTCAGGAATTCGAGGCTGTGTTTCTTGGGTTGCAGGGGATACTTTTCTGCGTCGGAATCTCCAAGTATTTCAATGGTTTCGGCATTTAGATCCATTTTTTGTCCTTTTCCCAACGACGGCACAATGGTGCCCGTAACTTTCAGGGATGCCGAAGTGGTGATCCTTTTTAGCAGTTCTTCATCAAACTTGCCCAGCCCGGCTACCACCTGCAGATTATTATTGGTAGACCCATCATTGAGGGCGATAAACTGGTTGTTGCGAAAGGTCCTGACCCAACCCATCACCGTTACTTGCTGACCCTGTGGGTGTGACGACAAAAGTTCTTTGATCTTGATCCGCTTGTTGAACATCCTTGTAATTTTTAATCTTTT
>CBFGYO010000227.1:0-4982 GCA_965652975.1 uncultured Chitinophagaceae bacterium
AAGTATATAAGGTGGGTTTTTGCGACATAGCTGGTCAAACAGCAAAAATAAAGGAATGATGCACACGATGTGCACTATTTAGTAAGCAGCTTGCGCCATTTGTCGCTCTCGGCAAACTCCTTGATTGTTTTATTACGTTGTTCAAGCAATTTGCGCATATACCTGGTAAGGTAAATCTTACTAAACCATTTTCCCGCGGTGCCATAAGGTATCTCGAAATGAAAAAGATCGATCATGATGGTACCATTATCGCAGGGTTTGAAATGATGCTGATGCTTCATGCTTTTGAAATCGCCGTCGGACTGCTCATCGGTAAACGTCTTTGGCTTTTGCATGTCCGTAATTTTTACCCGCAGTAATCTTTTTTTGAAAAGATGTTTTGCCTTCCACGTTACCGTCTCATCTTTTTCAATCAATCCAAAGCGGGTGCCCGCTACTGCTTCTTCCCCAAATTTTGACATTGATTCTTTGTGTACGCCGATGTGCCGGCTCAGGTCAAAAACGACCTCCACAGGGGCGGCGATAAAGGTGGTGAGGTGTATTGTTGGCATAACGGGGAAACAGCGTCTTGTTTTAAGTCATGGGATTGGATCTGTAAAACAATTCAACGGTAATTCAGGCCGAATATTTTACGACCGCTTCGCAAAATTAATTAAAGGGCATTCTTACAACTTTTGCCTGCAGCAGCTTATCCCTAACCTTAATATAGATATTCGTATCGGGGTTTGCAAAAGCCGTTGTCACATAACCCATACCGATAGCTTTGCCCAGGCTGGGCGATTGGGTGCCCGAGGTTACATGACCGATCAGTTCGCCGCTGAAGTCTTTTATTTCGTAACCATGGCGGGGAATACCTTTTTCCAGCATTTCAAAACCGACCAGTTTCCGTCCCACACCTGCAGCTTTTTGTTTTTCGAGTATAGGGCGGGCCGTAAAGTCCTTTGCAAATTTCGTGATCCATCCCAATCCAGCTTCCAGGGGTGAAGTAGTATCGTCAATATCATTTCCATAAAGGCAATAGCCCATTTCAAGACGAAGTGTATCACGCGCGCCAAGTCCTACTGGTTTGATGCCGGCGGTTTTGCCCGCTTCGAAAATTGCGGTCCAAATTTTTTCTGCGTTATCGCCCGCATCTTCAAAATATATTTCCACGCCACCTGCACCGGTATATCCTGTGGCGCTGATCACCACATTACTCACACCCGCAAAAGTGCCTTTTACAAATGTGTAATATTTTAAATTCAATATGTCCATTTCCGTTAATGCCTGAAGTATTTTAGTGGCATTCGGTCCCTGGATTGCGAGCAGGCATGTTTTATCAGAAATGTCGTGCATCTCTGCATTCCTGCTATTGAACTGGCTTATCCAGTTCCAGTCTTTTTCAATATTCGAAGCATTTACTACCAGCATGTACACCTTATTCTCTTCGATACAATATACCAGTAGATCGTCTACAATCCCGCCGTTTTCATTGGGGAGGCAACTGTATTGTGCCTGGCCCGCTTTGAGTTTAGATGCATCATTGCTTGTAGTGCGTTGTATAAGATCGAGGGCATGCTCGCCTTTAATAATAAATTCTCCCATATGGCTTACATCAAAAACACCCGCATTTTTTCGCACGGCAGCATGCTCATCATTGATGCCGGTATACGAAATGGGCATGTTGTAACCCGCAAACTCGGCCATCTTAGCACCCAGTTCAATATGTTTTTGAGTAAAAGGAGTATTCTTCATATGCGCAGAAATTGTCCGCAAATGTAGAGCAAAATCATTTGTGAACCTGTGCCATACGTAAGTGGATAGGAAAAACAACTTTCATTCTTTCCGACAACCAGTGTGGTCGTATCTCTTCCATAAGGGCACTCACCGGGTTGTAATTATTTTTTGCAATAAATTTTTGCAGTGCAGACCAGGTATTCAGGTAGCCCTCGAGTTGCTGGAGGTTCCATTCATATATTATTTTAAATGAGGGAACAGCAATTTCGTTGAAAGGAAAAGGAATAAACCGGTAGTTGTCGTCGACATATTTTCTTTCCTTATCCCAATATTCCCCCAGCGTGTTGAAATGATATTTTTCAATTATTGCATCGATCGCGGGAGTAATTGGCAATCGTGAATAGGACCAGGCTGCAATCCAGCCGTCAGGTTTTGTTACTCTTTTTACTTCTTTGTAAAAATCATCGAATGCAAACCAGTGTAATGCCTGCGATACCGTGACCAGGTCGAAACTAGCATCAACAAAATTTGTGTGCTCCGCACTTTGCAATGAATAATGAATATTATCCATGGTTCTTGCATTATCCAGTTGTTTTTGGCTGATATCAGTTGCGTACACGTTTTTAAAAAATGGGGCTAATTCAATTGCAGTTTGGCCATTGCCCGTAGCGCAATCCCATGCAGCATCCCAATTCTTGACATGAGAGAGTATGAAATCAAATAGTTCTTTGGGATAGCTGGGCCTGTATGCTGCATACAGTTGTGCCTGTTTTGAAAAATTGTCTTTCACATTCTAAATTACTAAATCCAATCCCGGTTTAGTAATAAGTGAATTCTTTATCTGCGTCACCTGCTAAATCCGTGTGATCTGCGAGAAACTGGTTTTCGAAGATCGGTTTCGCAGATGGGCCAGATGTAGCAGATGACGCAGATTTGAAGAAGAGCGGGAAACAGAGCGGGAGCGAGGGTTAGATCCTCGCTCCCGCTCTGTTTCCCGCTCTCTTCCCGCTCTATAAAAAAAAGCCCCGGGGATCCGGGGCTATTCCTGGCAACCGCCAGGATCCAACTTCAACCGATTTAAAACCAGTTTACGAATGATATGATTGACCACGATGTGGCTGCTACGGTACCATCATCTTTCGCATCTATACTTTCGGGTTCGTTGTTGAATGTACGTGAGGTGGTGTCGCGTTTTTCAATGAGCCGTTGTCTATCTTTCAACTCCTGGATCTCACGTTCCTTTTGTTCAATTGCCTTACGGGTACGAATGCTGTCATGCTCTTCGTAACGGTAATCGTCGTAAGAAGGTAAGCGTCCTTCCGAATCTTTCAACAATCCGTCGGCACCCATTATATAATCCACTCCCGGTCTGAACTGGCGCCAGTAATCATCATTGATCTCAACCGTAACACCACCGTTTCTTCTAACACGGCGCTTTATTTTTACATCAGTAGGGTTGAGCTTATCATTAACCGACTCATCAAACCTGATCCTTTTACCAACAGGAATAAGAATTTCTACTTCTACCTGTTGTCCGCGAAACTTGCTGCCCTTGTCGATGGCATATCCGTTGGAAAGATCGAGCACACTATCCATGTATGACACACTATACTGAATTTTTTCAGCACGTGCTATGGCATCTTCATCACTGCTACCCATACTATATTTACGAATGGTGACATGATAATTCGAGTCGACACTTTTATCAAAGCGGAAGCCGATCGTGGAAAGTCTAAGGGTGTCATCTGAAATATCCCACCCTTCCCAGTCGTCGTTCATCCAGCCATATCGGCCATTGTATTCCAGTGGCGGTTGGCTTACCATTACGATCATTTTGCCATTAGCCGGTTGCGATATTGCCACCGGTATATCCCGCGCATGTTCGCGTACCCGGAAATCCCTGATTACACTCGACACCAGCAATATTGCAGCTATCCATCCGATGGTCCACAAAAAACCGAATGTCCATCCCAGGTAGCTATTACGCGAACGTACCCTAATGATGCGGCGGATTACCCAGGTGATAAAAGCAATCAGCGGAACCAACAGGAAGAAAATAAGTGTGCCCCAGGCATAAAGTTGTTGCACATTGCTGGTCCATAAAAAATCATTAACGGGCCACCAGGCTATGCCACCAAATAACAGGAATAGAAACATACAGAACAAGGCGATGGCAATCGATCCTGCGATAAAAAGAAAGAAGACTTTAAACAACACTCCGATAGCGTGCCCGATGCCACGGCCACCGGTGCGGGCAGTTTCACTAAACTCACGGGCAAACGTTTTGCCTTTGGTATTGCTGAATTCACGTGCACGGCTGCTGAACTGCTGTGCGGAATCTTTTACTTCATCGCTCCAGGTTTTCATACGTTCTTTCATGTTTTCCACTCCGTCCTTTACATTCTGGCGAATGGTATTGACATCTACTTTTTCGCCTCTCATTTCCATTTTTTCATAGGGGCTGTTGGCAACAGGAAGTACGATCCACAATACGATATATACGAGGATGAACGTGCCGGTGAATGAACCGAAGAATACATTCGGGAAGAAAAAGAAATCATGCTCGTAAGAGTTGAATATACCATTGAGTACTCCAAAAATTATATTCAGGATCAGTGGAAATGCAAAAATTATCCTGATAGTAGAGCTACTACGGTTGAAGTATGCAGCTAATCCACCTGCTACACCACCAATCACTTTATCATCAGGATTGCGATACAATCTTTTCCCGGAATACCCTTCAATGTCTTTCTCAGGTAAAAAGATCCAGAGAAGAATATAGGCAAGTACGCCAAATCCAAAACCGCCAAAGGTGATGATGGCAAAGAGTATCCTTACGATCGCAGGATCTACATTCAGGTAAGAAGCTAATCCACTACATACACCGGCAATAAATTTATCGCTGCTGTCGCGGTATAAGCGACCCCTGGGTCTTTTGGTCCCGTAGGTATATTGTTGCTGACTTTGTTGCTGTCCCTGTTGTTGCGTTTTCTCCGATTCCAGTGTTTCTGCATCGAAATCTTCGGGGCGACCCATGGAAGCAACTATCGAATCCACATCGGTATCAGTTATTACAGTAGCTCCTTTGCGGATGTTTTCGTGCAACAATTCCGCGATACGGCTCTCTATATCATTGATAATCTCATCACGGCCTTCTTCATGCGCAAAATACCGGCGCAGGCTTTCTATATAGGCCTGCAATTTTTCATACGCTGTATCTTCAATCGGTATTACCCGGCCGCTGAGGTTGATGTTAATGATCTTTT
>CBFGYO010000228.1:0-4955 GCA_965652975.1 uncultured Chitinophagaceae bacterium
AAGACTATTATTCAATTATTAAAATAATTCGATTTAGATAAAAGATAAAAGTCCTGTCGAAGAGTCCTGCTATCTACCTATTTTATCTACCGTCGTGTCCTTTGTGGTTCTTCGTGTCCTTTATGATCCGTACGATTTCGAATGAAAAAATATCACAAAGGACACGAAGAAACACAAAGGACACAACGAATCGTAAACTAATTATAGCAAGAGTAATGGATTAAACACAGTACTTTCTAATAAAAACAACTTTTATCTTTTAGCCTGCCTGCTGTGCCTTCGCATAGCTACGGCGAAGCAAGGCCGGTAGCCTGGTTTTTATCTTTTATCTATTTTAATCGTTGTGAATCTGCCACTAAATACAAAAAAGCCCAACAGGCGTTGAGCTCTTTGTATTCATCCATCCTTGTAGTGTGTCCAATCAGCCGTTTAATATTTTTGATTTTGTCAGGTAATTCCTGGATGGATGATAGATGAACAGGCAGGTACCCTCTTTTATTGTATTGATTAGTGTTTCAATTTCTTCTTTTGGTATGGCGGGACAGCCATAGCTACGGCCGGTCTTGTCCTGGCCACCGATATAGTTGGCGCCATGAACAACAACAGCTCTACGATAAGCCTTGTCGTTGAACCCGGGTTCCAGTCCACGCATTCGCAACGACAGCCCGTGTTCGCCATAATAAGTATTCATGGTTACATAAAAACCAAGGCTGGTTTGTCGCGAAGCAAGTTTATTAGAAAATTTTGTAGCAAATTCAAACCCTGAATTGCGACCATGTGCAACCCAGGTATGCATCAACACCTGTGTATTTGTAAGATCAATCAGGTATAATCTCTTCTTACGTGACGACTGGCTCATGTCGCAAATAGTGAGATAACCAGGGTTGGCAATCAATTTCTTCTTCAGCAACTTCTGGTAACCTTTATAGGCAAGATCGAAGGCTTTTTTGGACAAACCTTTTTCATCAAGGCAAAGTGAACTATAAAGTATGGAAGAGGAAGAATTATCAGTATTCGAGGTAATCCTCACTGCCGATGTTACTGGTGCTTCAGAAAATGAAGACAATAACAGGGAAAGGCAGAGCACAGGTATGACTGCATAGGGTTTACTCAAGGGATACAGATTTTCAATTACCTAAACGGTAACGTGAACGAAAATATTATCCACTTTCTATAAATACAAGCAATAATATATTGTTTTGTAGGTGCTTGCGAATATTTACGTTAAAAGGCTACAGTTATGAGAGGGGAAAATACTAGCGGGGGAGCTGCGAGCTTCGAGCCTCGAGCCGCGAGCTTTTAGAACCTCTAAGTTAATCTATGCTTCTATGCTCCTATGTATATCAAATCGGATTTTGTAAAATCAGTTAAGCCAAATCATGTTCAGTAATCTCATACCAAGCTTTGAGCCCTGACTATTAGTTCTCAGCTCGCCGCTCGAGGCTCGCCGCTCGAAGCTTCGTTAATTTTCCATCATCCGATGAGCGTCCCGTTGTTTAACAACAAACTCACTTGAATAGATTTTTACCAGTAAAATAAATAAGGAAATTAATAGCGGTCCGAATATCAGTCCGATAAATCCAAACAGGTTTAAACCGATGATGACTCCAAACACCGTAGTCAGCGGATGCACATCTCCAAGTTTCCTAAGCAAGGTGAATCGTAAAACATTGTCGGCTGTTCCAATTACCCCAAATCCAAAGATGAGCATCGTGATGCCCTGCCAGTTTTGTCCATTGGCAAAGAGAATAATGGCAACTGGAACATATGCGAGAGCCGCACCCACTACCGGTATCATTGCGGCAATGCAGGTTACACCAAACCAGAAGAATGGCTCTTTGACCCCAAGTATCAGGTAACCTACTAATGCAATAATTCCTTGTGCAAGTGCAATCACGGGAATGCCGATTGCATTGGAAAGCACCATCTTCTTTACTTCTTTGCCGAGCCTGGCTACATTTTGATCACGCAAAGGAATGTATTCATATATCGCAACTTCCATTTTCCTTCCATTCACCAACATAAAGTAAAGGATGAAGTACATGAAGAAAATAGTGGTGAGTGAATTAAATGTTGCTCCCAGTATCCTCGGCAGGCTGGAGGTGATGGCTTCCCCGAGCTTGTTGATATTTGCTTCGCTGGCAATAACAATATTAAAACGTTGTTCGATAGTATTCACCACTTTTTTCAATGCCGCAACCAACTCCGTAGAATGATTGATGGCATATGAAATTTTTGACGTCAGCATATTGGCGAGCAGTCCTACCGGCAACAATATGACGATAAAAGATAAAAACATCAGCAATGCTGCTGCCCAGCCGCTTCCCCATTTTCGCTTTTCTGTTAAATGATACATCCACCGACGCATCATGATGTACAGTGTAATGGCGCCGAGTAGGGCCGGCAAGAATGAATATAGTTCCAGGAATAAAAGTATCCCAAGCAAAAGGAGCAGCATGATAAAGAATACCTGCCGGATGCGGTCCTGGTTAATAAAGCTTGTAGCCATTTTGAATGTATTTTGTAAAAATAGCCAATTCGGGCTGCGAGCATCTAGCTTTGCAGTTCGCTTTAGCTCGCAGCCCGAAGCTCACCGCTCGCTGCTACACCTTTACTTCTTTCCACTTTCCTTTCCTGAAATAATACCAGGCAGCCAGGGCCAGCACCGATTCGGCAACCGGAATTGCAATAAAAGCGCCTGTGGGACCAAGTCCCAATTGTTTGGCCAGTACCCATGCTAATGGTATCTGGAAAAGCCAGAAGCCGAAAAAGTTGATCCATGTCGGTGTTTTGGAATCACCTGCACCATTAAGCGCCTGTATCATCACCATACCGATACCATAAAATATATACCCTGATCCAATGATCTGCAATGCAAGCGTGCCATACCGGTGCACTTCCGGTTCACGGGTGAAAATGCTTATGATCGGCGAGGCGAAAAACACAAAAAGTATCGTCACAAACGTCATGAATGCCGCATTGTATTTGGTGGTAAGCAACACACTTTGCTCAGCTCGTTCCGGCTGCCGGGCACCCAAATTTTGACCTACCAGTGTTGCCGCGGCATTACTTAAACCCCATGCAGGGAGAATAAAAAATACGACATTTCGAATTGCCACCTGGTAACCTGCACTGGCTTCGGTGCTACCCGTTACCGATACAAGCCATGCAAGGACAATCCAGCTACCGCTTTGAATAAAAAACTGCAAAGTGGCTGGCCAGGCAACACCGAAAATTGTTTTTATAACAGGCAGGTCCCAGTGAAAATGGGGCCAGCTTATCTTGATCGTGTTTTTGCCATTAAATAGATGATAGCACTGATAAATAACTCCGATACCGCGTCCAATAGTCGTAGCTATTGCCGCCCCCTTCAAGCCGAGGGCAGGAAAGGGCCCATACCCATTAATTAATACCGGGCATAGGATGATATTGATCAGGCTAGCGATCCACAGGCTCTTCATCGCCATTGCAGCATCACCGGCACCCCTGAAAATGCCATTGATAAGGAAGAGCAATATAATTACTATGCTGCCACCCATCATAATGCGGGTGAATGTGGCACCTTCGCGCACAACATCTGGTTGCGCACCCATCAGCCTTAAAATATCGGGAGCGAAAATCACCCCGGCAACGCTGACCACTACCGTTATGATCAGTGCGATCAAAATGGACTGCGCACCGGCATGTGCCGCGCCATCCTTGTTTTTTTCACCGATCCTTCGGGCCACAACAGCAGTTGCTCCGGTGCTTAACCCTATGGCTATAGTATATACCAGCGTTATAACTGATTCTGTTAAACCCACCGTCGCCATTGCATTTTTACTGTTTGGCAGGTGGCTGACGAAATACATATCTACTACTGCAAATACTGATTCGAGACTAAGCTCCAGGATCATAGGTATGGCAAGTAACACAATGGCACTACGAATACTGCCTTTAGTATAGTCGTGCTCCTCTCCCCTGATTGACTGCTTTAGCAGGGCGAAAAAATGAGAAACCTTATTGGAATATATGATTGGGCGAGACATGAGTGAAAATCTTTTGAAAATTAATAATTGCTCCCGGCATGGGGGCGATGAGGCAACGAAAGTTGCTATTGTAAACGATCCGTAAAGTGCAGGTTCTAAAATTGAGGGCGAACCTTAGCAGATTTTCATATTCCTTGCATTAAGAGAATTGCAAATATAAATAGTTGATCTAAATTTTGAAAATGAAATTAACAGGCGCATACAGGCGAAGTTTACAAGGAACATTCGTTAGTAATTTAATAAGAGCAAAGTAGTAGGCATCAACGATATGCTATGAACGAATGAGTAACTCCTCTTTAAAGTCAAATATTAAATAAGTACAAGAAACCATTCTAACTGCAATACTTTAATAACATACTACGAGGGCCACATAGGATTAAAAACTCCTGGCCTCTCATCCTGATACTTCTAACAGGATTATTATTACGTTTTTACGGCCTTGGGTATCAAAGTTTGTGGCTCGACGAGCTGCACACGATGAACGAAGCCGATCCTGGTATCAGTTGGCGAAATTTGTTTGATCAACTCAAATGTTGTGATCCGCATCCGCCGCTACACTTCATTAGCACGAGGCTGGCCTTCACATTGTTTGGGCATACTGAATATGTCGCCAGGGCGGTATCTGCAATTGCCGGCACAGTTAGCATTGCAGTACTTTACCTGTTGGGAAAAGAGTTAAGCAATAAAACGGGAGGGCTTATCGCCGCAGCCCTTACCTGCGTCAACTATTATAATATTTATTACTCGCAGGAGGCACGTATGTATATCCTGGCTTTCCTGTTTGCTGGATTATCCTATTTATTTTTTATTAAACTCATTAAAGATCCGGGACAGCGCAATGCTGTGATTTATGCCGTGTGCACGCTGGCACTATTATACAGTCATTACTATAGTTTGTTTGTGATGGTTTCGCAGGGAGTAACCGGC
>CBFGYO010000229.1:0-4951 GCA_965652975.1 uncultured Chitinophagaceae bacterium
GGGAGTTATATAAGCTAAACCTTGTTAGGATAATTGCCTCGGTTAATAGTAAGCCCGCTGGCCTGGTGAGTCTCGACAATATCAAGACCCCACTCGACCTTACGCATAGTGTTTTAAGAGCTGTTTCGCCCGTACACATTGAATACCTCATAAATATGGGGGTGGGTGCCAGTTTCAGCATTTCGCTGATGAGTAAGCACCAGCTATGGGGATTGATCGCGTGCCACAGCAGCGAACCACGTTTCATTGACTACAATTCAAGGATTGCCTGCAAGTTTATCGGCCAGTTGTTTTCCGCAGCCATGGAGTTCAAGACAAATGAAACAGTTGAACAGGATATCGCATTGCACCGCGAAAACCAGCTCACACTCTTCGAACAATTAATGAAGGAAATGGAACCAGTGGCTGCTTTAACAGAGGGACCTGTAACAATACTGGATATTAATAATTCGAGCGGAGCGATATTCTGTTTCGAGAATAAGATTTATAAACTGGGTAATGTTCCGGAGGAAGAAAAATTAAAAGATTTGGTAAAATGGGTGCGCCGGCATGAGACGAGTTCTTTTTTCCAAACATCCACCCTGCCTGTACAATACAGCCCGGCACGCCAGTATGCGCATATCGCCAGCGGTGTGATGGTCACTCCCCTTACGCATGATATGGGAGAATATATCATGTGGTTCAAACCAGAAAAAGTAAAAACGGTTGATTGGGCAGGTAAACAGGAAAAAGATGAAGTTGAAGCGAATGGAAGCACTCGCTTGAACCCACGCAAAAGTTTTGAAAAATGGAGCGAGCAGGTAAAGTTCACTTCCGACGATTGGGATGATCATGAAATAAGCGGTGCCATCAAACTGCGCGAAGACCTGATACAGGTGATCAATAAGAAGGCGAATGAAATACGGAAGCTCAATGAAATGTTGAAGGAAGCGTATGATGAACTGGATACATTCAGCTTTACTATTTCGCATGACCTTCGTACACCCCTGTCGTCGATAAAGAATTATACGGAAATAATCATCGAGGATTATGGACATGAGATGAGTGACGATGCAAAGGAACTTTTTAAAAAAGTGGTACGCGGTACGGATAAAATGGCGGGGCTGATAAAAAATGTACTGCAATATAGCCGCGTTGGCCGCGCCGAAATTACTACTGTGCCGATCGACATGGGTAAACTATTAACTGAAATCAGGGAAGAAGTATTGAGTCCATATCGGGGGCGTCAGATCGAATTTAAACTGAAAAATACACCTCAATTGTTTGGCGACAAGACCATGATCATGCAATTATTCACCAATCTTGCGGGAAATGCGGTAAAATATTCCACACATTCACCGGTCCAAGAGGTGGAAATTGATGGACAGGTAAACAACGGATTTGTTACATACACTGTAAAAGATAACGGCATTGGAATCGACATGAAGTATGCCAACAGGATATTCGAATTATTCAAAAGGCTGGACAATGCCAGAGACATAGAAGGGACGGGAGTAGGACTTGCGATAGCAAAGCGGATTGTAGAAAAACATAATGGAAAGATATGGCTGGAAAGCCGGCCAAACAGTGGCACAAAATTTTATATTAGTATACCGGAAAAAAAGCCCGAAGATGCCTAAGAACATTTTATACGTGGAAGACAACAGGGACGCCATCACCTTTTTCAGCCGGGTAGTGAATAAACTCGGTGATTACCACTTTATTACACGCGAAGATGGCTCATCAGCACTTGAGCTGCTGGAACAGAAAAAAGATTTTCAACCCGAAATGATCCTGCTGGACATAAATTTGCCGGGAATGAATGGGTTTGAGATACTGCAGCAGCTCCGAAGTAAGGAACAGTACAAGCATACGCCAGTGATCATGTTCACCTCTTCTGATAGCGAAGCCGACATCAAGAGGTCGTATGAATATGGTGCCAACGCATACCTGATCAAACCAGACAGCCTCAATTCTTTAAAAGAAGTGCTGGAAGTGACATTCAACTTCTGGTTGCATCATAACGTAGCGTAACGAAAATTAAATAATGCCGGATACTAAAAAAATACTTATTCTGGACGATGAACCGGAAATTTTGGAGTTGCTTGACCATCTCCTTGGCAAGCAGTATATAGTTCATACAAAAAACAATATTTTAGACTTCGAAAAAGACCTGCACGAGTTCAGACCTAACCTCTTGCTTATCGACCACTTCCTGGGCGATAATACAAGCAATGAGCTTATCCGGGAATCGTTGCGCAAACTGAATATTCCTTTTATTCTCCATTCTGCACACGAAGAGATAGAAAAACTCTACAGGGAAAGTAATGCTGCGGGTTATATAAAGAAACCTTCGAGTATTGCTGAGATCCGGAAACGTGTGGCGCAGGTGTTGGAAGATGTATCCTGAACTAGTCAGTTCTCACTATGATGATCTTTGTGACTATGATACTAAGTGGTGAAGCTATGGCTTCCCTACTCGGAGTGTGCGCTTAACGAAACCATACTTTTACCACATAGTATCATAGTCACAAAGATCAACTAGTTTATTCTGTAACCATCCAGGCATGAAACTTTTCAAACGCTTCATTGGCAGCCTGCATTATTACCTCAGCTTCTTTACTTCCAACGGGAACCTCATCAAGCCGCTCACGGAATGACTGCCACATCGTCTTTTCCTTTTCTTTATAAGCATTGAAAAAATGTACCGCATTGGAAGGCATGCCAAGTTGTTTGACAAGCATGTTCGCAATGATTGTCCCACCCTGCGTAGAACCTTCCAGCACATAAAATACTCCGAGCGCCTTATGCTCGTTGTCGATACCAGGTAAGCTGGTAGCTAAGGCCATTTCTTTACCGGTTGAACCTATCTCTCGCAAGTCGTCGAGTATGCTGGATGACCGACGACGCTGCTGGTATAAGGGCACATTTGTATCATTTAGGAAGTTATCAAGCAGACGTTCTGCAGGATGAAAAAAACCATAAAATTTGTTGAGCAAATGTGCGTAGTCATTTTCTGACCTGATAGCCTTCAACTGGCGCACTACCACCGCTTCCAGCAACTGGTGCGCTCTTTTTGTAGCTTTCTTAATATGGACGGACAACCATTGCATGCTGCAATAAAATCACTTTATTGAAATCAAATTAAAATACCGATTACTTTTTTTCACGCAAGGCTTTGTACAGGCGAATGGCACTTAATAAAAGCAACACGAACAATACAAGCCCTCCAACTCCCCACACCACGCTTATATTTTGCTTTACAACCACGAGCATAACAATCGCAACAAGGAAGATGGTTGCCACCTCGTTCCAGATACGTAATTGTTGTGAAGAATATTTAAATACTCCCTTGATTTGCTGCTTGAAGATTGCATGCAATGAAAAATGATAAAAATACAGCCCGCCCACAAAAAAAAGTTTCACAACAAGCCAGGTTGGCGTTACTCCAAGCATGTTCCAGGTAGTAATACCCAATACCAGTGTAAGCACCGCCGATGGCCAGGTAATACCATACCACAAGCGCCTCATCATTATGGAAAACTGTTCGCGCAATACGTTTCTTGCTTCCTGTGGTTTTGTTGCCGCTTCGGTATTATAAATAAATAACCGGGGCATATAAAATAATCCAGCAAACCAGGTTACAATGAAGATGATATGCAAAGCTTTTATGTATAGATACATGGTAAGTTCATTGGTAGCAATACCTCTACTTTATTATGAAGGCAATAGCATTTGTTTGCTTCCAGAAGCATAATCAAGCGCCCAGCCTGCAAGCGTCTTTACCCAACGTGGATGCACATTAAGGCATGGGATCATATTATACTTTTCCCCTCCGGCGTGTAAGAAAGTCTCTTTGCCCCGCTCTTCAATTTCTTCCAGTGTTTCGAGGCAATCGCTTACAAAGGCAGGACAAAGTATGAGTAATTTCCTGATTCCTTCGCCGGGCATTTCTGCAAGCCGAAAGTCGGTATAAGGTTTAAGCCAGGGATCTTTTCCCAGGCGGGACTGGAACGACACGCTGAATTTATCAGGAGGGATACCCAATTTTTCGGTTACAAGCCTGGTAGTGGTGTAGCATTGATGGCGATAGCAGGTAGCATGCGCGGTAGACGGTATGCTGCAACACTGGTCACTTTTCAAACAATGGGAGCCAGTGGGATCACTCTTCAATAAATGGCGTTCAGGTATACCATGATAACTAAATAAGATATGATCGTAAGCTTCTGCCAGGTAAGGTTGCATATTTTCAGCGAGGGCCGCAATGTATCCCGGATCATTATAATATGGCTTAACAAAATCGAGCTTGAACGAATAACCCTTCTTACTGTGCACCTCCTTTGCATTCTCCACTGCTGTTTCGTACGACGACATTGCATAATGCGGGTACAATGGTATGGCAATTACCTGCTCGATACTGCTGTCTCTTTTAAGCAAATTGCTGAAAGCTGTATCAATTGATGGATTTCCATAACGCATAGCCATTTCTACAGGCATGTCCAGTTCATTTTCCATTGCCGCTACCAGTTTCCTGGTGAGCTGAATCAATGGAGAACCATCTTTTGTCCAGATTGTACGATAAGCTGCTGCTGTTTTAGGTGCCCTGAATGGAACAATAATACCCTGCACTAATAATGCGCGACTGAGCCAGGGCATATCAATTACTCTCTCATCCATGAGGAATTGTCGAAGATAACGGCGCACATCTGGTACTTTGGTGGAATCAGGTGAGCCGAGATTCATTAAAACAATTCCCTTTTTTGCTGTCGCGTTCATCTTTATTTGAATTGGCTGCAAAAGTAACCGGTATACAAAACAAAAGTTCAAAGCATGCATCATTTTGGTTGAAATGTGGTTTTTCCCGATTGAATCGTAATCCTTATGCAGCAAGCATTTCAGAAGAATACGAACACTCATTATGCTGATGAAAATCAATGTTTAAAATGACAGAGCAATGACAGATAGATTAGGA
>CBFGYO010000230.1:0-4667 GCA_965652975.1 uncultured Chitinophagaceae bacterium
CAAAGGCTTTTCCAAAAGTTTCAATGTATACTTCATGTTTGATTTCCCTTTCAAAACCAATCCACGCCTGAGCATGGCATTTGGACCGGGAATATCTACAGATCATATCCTTTTCAAAGAAAAATATGTCGGTATAAAAGATCTTACTCCAACGATTCCTTTTACCGACCAGTCAGATACCACGCACTTCAAGAAAACAAAGATCGCTACCGCCTACTTCGAAGCTCCTATCGAGTTTCGTTATACATCCAATCCCATGGATGCCGGCAAAAGTTTCAAATTTGCTATCGGTGTAAAAGTGGGCACGATGATCAATGCTCATACGCGTAGCGCCAAGCTCCAGGACAAAAACGATAACGAGATTAATGATTACACGATGAAGGAAGCCAGCAAACGCTTCATGAATAGAAACAGGCTTTCCGGCATTGCGCGTATCGGTTATGGGCACTTCACGATTTTTGGTAGTTACCAGTTTACTACATTATTTAAGGATGGGTCAGGGCCGCAGGTGAAACCTTATTCGGTCGGGCTAACATTAAGTGGACTATAAAAAAGTAAACTCATCTCATTTGATTTAGGCCGCAAAGGGCGCGAAGAAGACGCAATGGGCGCAAAGGAAATACTTAGCGTTCTTTGCGTCTTCTTTGCGGGCTTTGCGGCCTACTCTCCTGAATTTCCAATAATATTGCATTCATGGCATGGTAGCTGTATTGTTACAGCTTTAAACATTTCACCCTTCCTATGCTCGACAAAAAAAACAAAATTCAGAAAGAAGAACGTGCAGTGCTGGTAGGCATGGTTCACAAGGACCAAACCGAACCGCAGGTGCATGAGTATCTCGACGAACTGGCATTTCTTGCAGAAACCGCCGGTGCCATTACCGTAAAACGTTTTACCCAAAAGCTCGCACATCCCGATAGCCGCACTTTTGTAGGCAAAGGCAAACTCGAAGAAATCAGAAAGTATGTTGAGGGAAAAGATATTCGCATTGTAATATTCGATGATGAACTTACCGGAGCGCAAATCAACAACATTGAAAAAGCGCTCGACATAAAGACCATCGATCGCAGTGATCTCATCCTTGATATTTTCGCGCGCCGCGCCAAAACCGCTCAGGCCAAAGCCCAGGTAGAGCTCGCCCAATACCAATATATCTTACCGCGCCTGCGTGGTATGTGGAAACACTTGGAACGACTGGGTGGTGGTATCGGTACAAGAGGTCCGGGTGAAAGTGAAATCGAGACCGACCGTCGTATTGTGCGGGATAAAATTTCATTGCTCCGGAAAAGGCTAAAGGAAATCGACAAGCAGGCATTTACCCAACGAAAAGAGCGCGGCGAATTTATTCGCGTAGCACTGGTGGGTTATACCAATGTTGGCAAATCCACCATCATGAACCTGCTGAGTAAGCGTGATGTGTTTGCCGAAAACAAATTATTCGCCACACTTGATACCACTACCAGCAAGATGGTTTTTGAAAATACACCCTTCCTGCTGAGCGATACGGTTGGATTTATCCGCAAACTTCCTCACCACCTGGTAGAAAGTTTTAAAAGTACGCTTGATGAAGTACGTGAGGCAGATATTCTCCTGCATGTGGTAGACACTTCACATCCTTTGTACGAAGAACAGATTGGTGTTGTAAACAAAACTTTGCAGGACCTGGAAGCATACGACAAACCCATGCTCACAGTGTTTAATAAAATGGATCTGTACGAGGCGCACACTTTTGACGAATGGCTGGAAGACAGTACCAAGAAAGAGATCCTCGAAGATTTCCGCGAGCGCTGGCAACGTGAAACAAATGGTAATGCAGTATTCATTTCCGCGTTAGAAAGAAGAAACATCGACATACTCCGTCAAACCATCTTGACGAAAGTGCAGGAAATGTATCGCGTTCGATATCCATACAAAACTGTGCAATTTTAAAATCGGCTGCAGGATTCAGGCTACAGGCTGGAACACAGAGGTGGAAATACGAAATGATTTAAATAAAGCTGCGGCGCTGCGTGAAACCGTCTCCAAATGAGTAAACTCTCCTGGCATAAGATTGCAGATCATCCTAATGAACTGGACTTCGCCTCTAACAACATTGCCGTTGTGGATGTAATAGGAAAAAAGATCTGCATCGGCAAATACCAGGAATCACTTTTTGCATTTGCATTTAAATGTCCTCATGCCGGCGGTATACTTGCTGATGGGTATATTGATGCGTTGGGAAATGTGGTGTGTCCATTGCATCGGTATAAATATTCAATGCAGAATGGGAGGAATACAAGTGGGGAGGGATATTATTTAAAACATTGGGAGGTGGAGGTGAAGGAAGAGGGAGTGTATGTTTCGATGGAGAGTGGGGGATTTTTCTCCTGGATATAGGACGCAAAGTGCGCTAAGTAGGCGCAAAGAACGCAAAGAAAATCTCGGCGTCCTTTGCGTCTTCTTCGCGCACTTTGCGTCCAAAATTATTTTCTAACACTCAATGCTATTCTCCTATCACTTCTTCTCGCCTCATCCGATGCCGACTCCGCAACCTTAGCATATTGCTCACCATATCCTTCAGCCCCCACTACGCGAGCGGCATCTGCACCAGCAGATTTCAACGCTGCAGCCACTGCCTCAGCCCGTTGTTGCGAAAGATTTTTATTCGCCGCTTCATCCCCTACTTTATCGGTATACCCACCCACTTTGAATTTAGCTGTTGGGAACGCCTTCATGATTGCAACGATATTATTTACCTGCTTCATCGATTCCGGTGTAAGCGTTGCGCTGCCGGTTTCGAAATTGAGGTTATCGAAATCAAACCAGGTATTTTTTAATGAATCGTCACCTAGCGATCTCCAATCTGTACCCAGGAACGTCACCAGCCGGTCTTCGATACCACCGCGGTATGCATTTAGTTCGCTGCCATCGGGAAGTTTGACCATATAGGTTTCGCGCGTGGTGGTGATAGTGGGTTCGGTTACCGTCCTGTTGGTAACTGTATCGGTAGCAGTGGTGGCGGTATCTTCTGCTTTGTTGCAACCTTTGCCGAGCAGGTACCAGGCGGCGACTGCCAGGGCGAGGATAAGAATGAGGGGAAGTAGCCAGTTGGTAGCTGGTCTTGCGGTTCTTTCAACTGTTTCTGTTGCACGAGTAGTTGCTGTTCTTGCACCGCCGGCCAGGCTTGATAATGCACCGGAAAGTTTAGTGCCGATATCAGCCAGGCTTCCTACTCCAAGTGCGTTTGCTATGTTGAGTCCCGATGGAACGGAATTGAGAATAGAATCTTTCTGGTTGTTGAGTAGTGACACCAACCCGCTCGGTCCCATATTGTTGGTGGTGGCTTCTCGTCCGATGGTGGCTAAAGCGGCTGGGGCTGCAATGCTCATAAGCGAGGAGGCTGATGATTCGCGAATGCCGGCAAACCCGGCGATGGTACGAACAACACTGCCGAGTTTATCGCCAAAGAGTCCACTGGCCATGCTAAGGACACTTGCCAGTCCGCCACCGCCGAGCAATCCTTTGAGGTTGCCGAGCACACCTGTATTGGCGGCTTGTTTTGACATATCGAGCATTCCGGTAGCTCCGCCGCTGCCGACCCGGTTGAGGATACCGACAAATGATGCGGGGATGGCACCTGTAAGTGCTTTTTGTACTGCATTTTCACTTTCGCCGAGAGATGCAGCGGTTTGAGATACAAGATCGGGTGTAAAGAGTCCTTTTACCGAATCGATTAGATTTATTGCCATGGTAAATGATTTTGGTGAGTTAAACGTGATATTTCCAGGAAACGAGGTGGAGGTTGCCGGTGCCTTGGGAAGGTACTACAGGCAAAAGGCGAAAACGGGAAATAGATGGGCAAGCTTGCCTTGATTTATAATTCTTGCCGATGATGTTTTTTAGCCAGAATATCAATTAAAAAGCTGTGGAGTTAATTCTGGCAAATACAATTAATTGTGCTCAACAAATCTGCCAGGCCAGGCGGCCAGTGTCGGCCAATATTTTTTCAATTTTATACATGCCTGAAACGGTATTATCCCTATTTTTGCCGTCCCAAAATGGGAGGTTGGTGGGTCGCTTGTGATCTCGCCTTCTTTCAAAATGGGTGAAATTCCTCCTTAGCTCAGTTGGTTAGAGCATCTGACTGTTAATCAGAGGGTCGTTGGTTCAAGTCCAACAGGGGGAGCAGATATAAAAGTAAAAGGGTTATACTTTGATAGTATGACCCTTTTTTATTGCCATTTCAGGTAAATTTATCACATAAGCAGCCACCACCATGGAAGTACACCACCACACACATTCCGAAATGCCAGGACATCGCAAAAAATGGACACATTATTTCTGGGAGTTTCTAATGCTTTTCCTCGCAGTGTTCTGTGGTTTTATGGCTGAAAACTTCAGGGAACACCAGATCGAACATAAACGGGAAAAGCAATACATGGTATCATTGATCGCTGATCTCAAAAATGACACGACTAACTTGCTGTATGGATTTCCTCTCAAGGCTTCCCGGATAGCCGCGATGGATTCGGTCTTCCTGTTCTTTGAAAACAATCCGAATATATCCTCCATAAGTGGTTCTGTACATCGACAAATTCTCCGTATCGATACAGATCTGTGTTACTCAAATTTTTCAAATAAACTTCCTCCAAACTTACTTACAGTTTATGAATATGAATTGGTCAAAA
>CBFGYO010000231.1:0-4656 GCA_965652975.1 uncultured Chitinophagaceae bacterium
AATCCCCAGCTTTTTCTTTATTACCAATTGCAACAGCCTTATCACCGACCTGATTTAAAAATACAGGTTTTTAAGGATGCTCAAATCTCTTATCAGGAGGCAAGAAAATTACAGTTAGTAAGCACATCTTCGACTATACGGGAGTGGCCGACATGAAAATCGGTATCGAAAGTAATATATAGTTGCTTTTGTTTGACCCGGAGCATCAGGTTGTCGTACTTGGCGATGGTATTAAAAAATTGCCTGTCAAAACAACTTTCCAGGGTTTCCTTTTTATCAGAAACCAGGTAATATTTATCATTGAATTTGGCTGTACCATCAAAATCAATATCGTTGCCGAAAAACCTGCCTACAATCTTATCGGTCTTCGTTTCGGAACGCATGAATGTGTTACCAAGGTCTACCTTTAATTCTGCGAACCCGGCGATATGAAAGTAATATTTACGATCGTACGAGGCTCCTCTATTTGATGATGTGGGATAACCAAAGTCGAAAAGGCATTGTGCTATATAAAATTTACCATTCGGGAAAACATACCTGAAGAGGTTTTGAATAGAAAGCGTGGCGTAGTCGGGAACCGTCAAACCATCGGTAATTATCCTTAGTGCCCGTTGGTATTCCTCCTCGTCGTCTACAATTTCAAGCTGCTGATGATGTCTTAATGCCTGGAATGATCCTTCCAGTAATTCGCGATCGTATTCCTCGTCGAAAGCAATGGGGTTGAGCATACTTGATTTGAAGGTTGAACTAACGGTAACCATCAAAGATAATTTCCTGGTTGAAATTATCACCTATTATATGGTTCAATCCCCAGCTTTTTCTTTATTACCAATTGCAACAGCCTTATCACCGACCTGATTCAGGCATTTCATGGTTTATCGATAATTGAAGGCTATACTGCTGAGGAATCATCAATTAACCTTTGCGCCTTGCCTTCTTCGCGTCCCTGCCTGCCGGCCTTGCTTCGCCGTAGCTACTCGGAGGCACAGCAGGCACGTTTGCGTGAAACTATCTCGATATTATTCGCATATTTCCCCCTCCAGCACCCGCATTCAGGCCACTCTTGCTAAGACTGTAGGTAAAGCTCAGTAGGAAGAACCTCCGAAGTGTGTTCACCTCGCGATCTTCGATATAATTCTGGCTCGTACTCCGGCTGATTGCCGTATTCCGATTAAGCAGGTCCGTAACCGCCAGTTTGAATTCGCCCCGGTTATACTTCAGGAATTGTTTGCTGAGGCTCGCATTCCACAGAGGCACATTGGTGTTGAAGCCATCCGCACGCTGACTGTTTATAGCGTATGTAAATTCCGTATTGAAGAAAAAGTTTTTAGGCAACTGCCAGTCGATGGACGTACTATACTCCTGTGATAAATATTCATTATCCGGTGAAGAAGGCAGCGAATATTTAGTAGTGTTGATACCAATGTTAGCTCCTACACTGAAATTCAACTTGTCGTTAGGCACGATATCCAGGCCCAGACTCGGGCGCAGGGAGAGTGTTTTAATATTGTTGGCCACACTATTAATAAATTGTTTTCCCCGGTTATACATCAGTCCCGTTCCCACTTGCAGTGTAGCCTTCATAAAACGGATCGGCATGCTGTAATTAACATTGCTGTTCAACATCAATACACCATTCACATTTACGGGCCGCGTGAGGCGTACGCCTGTTGCCAGGTTTAAACTATCATCATTAACTATTTTGTTTTGCGTAGTTACTGCATTGAGGAATACAAAGATGTTCTGATTTTTATAAGGACTTACAAGATGCAGGTTGGCCCGCACATTATGGCTATACTCCTGTTTCAGATCGGGGTTACCGGCGCGTATATATAAAGGGTTAGTGATGTCTGGTACTGGTTGCAACTGCGACATCGAAGGCTGCATGGTAGTGGCGTTATAATTAATCGTCACGTTTTTAAACCGGGTAAAATTGTATCGGAAGGCCGCAGTGGGCAATAAATTTTTGAAATCTTTGGTGATTATCGAATCCTTTACGCCGCTGATGATCTTACCTTCAAGTTCTGCCTGCTGCCAGTTCAATCCAAGGGAATAACTATACTTCTTTCCCTGTTTACGCATCCGCATACCAATGGTATTAAAGCCGTAAGTGTTTTCAAAATCATTGCTGAGAACTTCATTTACCCGGTCATATTTCCCTGTAGACTTATTGTAATCATATGTAAGTTTTTCTGCGTTGCTGTTGGTATTGCTTCTGCCGGCACTGAACTCAAGCAGGGTTTTGCGCCATAGTGGCTCAGTATAAATGACGCGGGCGTTGTATCCTTTCAGGTCGCCGGTAGAAGTGCTTTGCTGGTTGAAGGTATCGCGCCGATTGATGTTTCCGGCATTATAAAAATTAATGATGGATTGAAAATCGCCATCGCCCTCACTACTGTTGAGGCTTGTATTGAGCGACAGGGACAGTGTGCGGCCGCGGTGGCGAAATTTTTTGCGAAATATCAGGTCGTTGCGGAAGTTGTATCCTTCATTGCGGTTGATGCTATTGGTAAGCCCTTCATTGATCATGGTGCCGTCTTCAGCCTGCGTGCCGTAATCGGTAATGCTTTTGTTCCTGCTTTTCTGATAGCTAAATGAAGGCGTGATGCGGAGGCTGTGAAAAGAATCGATCTGGTACAGCATGTTGAGATTGACTCGATGCCCATTATTAAGATTATCGTTGTAGGCCTGCTCGTCGTAATAACTGCTGGCGCCGGGTGTAAGATTTTGCCGCGCCGTGTGGCTGATGCTAGCCGGATTGTAACGGTTATAAAAATAATTACTCTGGAAATCGAGCTTTTTGCCGATAATATTATTGTAGTTAAGCCCTCCTCCCCACGCAGTATTGATACCACCGCGATTGGTATTTAATCCCATCGCCGCAGCATCGTCAGCGCTGATATTGATGTTTACATTGCCGCCCTGCGCCATTTGGTTCATGGCCCCCGTAAAGTTGAGAATATCCATAAATGAAAATCCTTCGGCATTGGTGTTGTTACCCATGCCAAGTGCTGACAACTGTCGGGCACCCTTGAAGGAATTGACGTTGAACCGGCCTTCATATCGTTCCTTATCACCCGCGCCAGCCGTTACTTTTCCGAATAATCCCTTTTTCTTATCTTTTTTCAGTTTCAGGTTGATCGTTTTTTCATAATTCCCATCTTCAAACCCCGTCAATTGGGCCTGGTCGCTCTGGCGGTCATACACCTGTACTTTATCTACCGCATCAGCAGGAAGGTTGCGTGTGGCAATTTTGGGATCGTTGCCAAAAAACTCCTTGCCATCTACCAACACACGGTTTACTTTTTCGCCCTGCGCAGATACAGATCCATCCTTTTCAACCTTTACACCCGGTAATTTCTTTAGTAACTGTTCTACGTTAGCATTGGGCTGGGTTTTGAACGAGCCGGCATTGTATTGCACGGTATCGCCTACAAGTGTTACGGGAGGAGCTTCACTTTCTATCACCACTTCATCCAATACCCTCGCCACATCGTTCATGGTGATATTGCCCAGGTCTTTAATCTTGTTGGTTTCGTCTATTGAAAAAAATGTATTGCTATTGCGGTAGCCTACGTGGGAGATCATTAATCGGTAGTCGCCATTGGGTATTCCTTTCAGTTCAAACCTGCCTCCATTATCGGTCATGGTGAAGGTGATGAGCGATGAATCCTTTTTATCAAGTACCGTGATGGTAGCCGAAGCCACCGGCGCCTTAGCTAGCGTATCATATGCGATCCCCTTGACAACGCCATTCTTTTGCGCTAAAACTGTCGTACCAAAGACGAGCATCACCAGGCATAAGTAAATCTTTCCCATAGCTGTTATTATTTACAGCTACGAAAATATTCTTACAGGGGTAGAAGGTGGGTTAATTAGGTTTGGATTAATGTTAATGAAAGTTAATGCTTGTTTCACGCATCCCTGCCTGCCGGCCTTGCTTCGCCGTAGCTGCGCGAAGGCACACCAGGTAGGGATGCAAATGAGCGCAAAAACGCTAAGGCTGTTCTTTTTGCGCTTTTGAAGTTTTTGTGTGCTTTGAGTGAAACTAATCTATAGCCGGGCCTTTTTCATCATCTTCTCTCTCCCGGTTATATACCAATACTTTTACTTTCCACTCCATTGGTTCATACAGGATGGAGATCTCCACTTTTAACCGCTTCATCATTTCGTCGTCGGTCTGAAAAGAGAAAACAACGGTTGTAAACTTCTTTTCTTCAGTTGGTGTTTCGTAATCACCTTTTAAATGAAAGGTTCCTCCGCCTTTCATATGTACTCCCAATTGATTCAGTTGGGTGTAAAGAGCTTTGAATTTTTTGCTGGCGACATTAAAATCTTCTGTGGTAAGCATGAGTGCTTCCCAACTACAGACATCATTGTTTTTGGAGGAATACCGGGTTACCATAGCCTTTTCGGCACCCTGCACTTTAAAATTGCAGGCATAGTCCACCGATTGTGGATGTTCTATCAGCAATTCTCCTTGTAAGTTGTGAAACTGGTTGGGATAATCTTCGATTACTTTTTTTACGTCCTGTGAAATTCCACCTTGAACAGCGGGGAGTTTTAACTGTGCGCTGAGGGTGGTAAGTGATAGTAATGAAATAGTAATAAGCGCAAGTGATTTTACGGCCTGGTTCATTAGTTTTGGATTTAACG
>CBFGYO010000232.1:0-4638 GCA_965652975.1 uncultured Chitinophagaceae bacterium
GAAAAATTCTTTCCCGCCGGGGCTATTGTATTCTTTATATGCCTTGTTGTACTCTCCCTACTGTTCTGGTATGGCATCTACATTTTAATGATTGAAAGAACCTAATACAAGTTACCATGGTAATGGATAAAATCGAAAGAGGAGTTATCATCACGTCGCTGCTCCTGATGGGTTTGTTTGTTTTTTCCCTTCTTTATGCGCAAAACAAATACAAATCCGACGTACCTGAATGCCTTCCTTATGATAAGGCTTATACGGAACCAAAGGTAAATAAGCTTGGCGACAGTCTTTACCAGGTTTTCTCTGTCGCCGCCATGTGGCAATTTCAGCCATCCGAGATTTATATTCCTGTTGGTAGCGAAGTTGATTTTTACCTTACTTCAAAAGACGTGGTGCATGGTTTCAATATTGCTCAAAAGAATATAAACATGATGGCAGTGTACGGCGCTATCAATAAAACAACCGTAAAATTCGATAAGCCTGGTGTTTACGATATCATATGTCATGAATATTGCGGCATTGGTCACCAGAATATGCGCGCACAGGTAATTGTAAACTATCCCGAAGCAAAATAAAAAAAGGTCATGCAAGTAACTAAATCATTCAAACGTATTATTTTTCTTGAACTGGCAATACCTGTTGCACTGCTGACTATCGGTATTTATCATGGTCTCATGCAAACAATTTACCGTGCAGGTGTTTTGCGGGATGCATCTTTCTTAAAACTTGACTATTACCAGGGCCTTACCCTGCATGGCGTGATCAATGCTATTGTACTAACAACCTTTTTCGCGGTGGCATTCGGACATGTTATCATGACCTTTTACTTGAAAAGGGAACCGAATAAGAACCTGATGTGGTTAAGCTTCTGGCTAAAACTTACCGGTACAGTGATGGCCGCCTGGGCGATGCTAGCCGGCAAAGCGTCGGTGCTATATACTTTTTACCCGCCATTGAAGGCGCATCCTCTGTTTTACCTTGGGGCGGCGTTATTGATTGTCGGATCATGGGTGCCACTTTTTGACTGGGCGCGCATGTATAATCGATGGAAGAAGGTAAATCCGTCCACTAAAACTCCTCTAGCGGTGTTGGGTACATTGATCAACTTCATAATCTGGTTTGTATGTACCCTGGCCGTTGCTTACGAAGTGCTGGTTTTATTAATCCCCTGGTCCATGGGTTGGACGAAGACGGTAAATGTGAACCTGGCGCGAACGCTGTTTTGGTTTTTTGGACATGCTTTGGTTTATTTCTGGTTGCTACCTGCTTATATCATGTTTTATACTATTCTTCCGAAAATTGCAGGGGGCAAATTATATTCTGATCTTGCCGGTCGTGTAGCGCTGTTTTTATTTCTTCTTTTTTCAATCCCGGTAGGCGTGCACCATCAATACAGTGACCCGACCATCACCCAGGGTGTTAAATTTTTTCACGGTTTACTTACATATGGTGTAGCCATTCCCAGTTTTATCACGGCGTTTACCCTTGCTGCATCACTGGAATATGCGGGTAGAAAGAATGGCGCCAGAGGATGGTTCGCGTGGATGAAGAGGTTGCCCTACTTTGATGAGAGCCGTTATCTCTTTGCCTATTTTATTTGCGGCCTTATCCTGTTCATCTTTGGTGGAGTAACGGGAATCGTCAATGCATCCTATTCATTAAATAACGTTGTGCATAATACTGCATGGCTGCCCGGTCATTTTCATATGACAGTTGCCGGCCCGGTGTTTCTCGGTATTGTCGGGATGAGTCTTTATTTATATTCTACGATGAGTGGCAAGAAAGTGTTTATGCGCAAAGTAGCTACCATTATTCCATACGTTTGGCTAATTGGCATGCTTATATTCTCCTTTGGAATGAGCTGGGGTGGATTGAGAGGTGAACCGAGACGCACAAATCTTGGAACCAGTTATCTCAACCCCGATAGTGAACTGTTTCGCAGCGATTGGGTGCCTACCACCACTTTAGCGATGTTGGGTGGAATAATCATGTTCATTGCGGGGATGTTGTTCATCGTTGTATTTTTTGGTACAATCCTTCGCAGAAAAACCACGGATGGAGTACTTGAAATACCCGTAAGCGAGGCATACCATGATGAGAGAAGAATTCCTTTGTTCGACAGGTTCAAGCCCTGGATTGTAACGATGGTCGTTGTGTTATTGCTGGCCTATGTTCCGGCGCTGCTCAATGTAAATAAAAACAGCGGTCCCAAGGCTCCGCCATATAACATTGACAACCCCATGCCAATCACCGAAAGTAAAAATGAAAAGTAAACGAAGCATACAACTACTGGCTGTAATTGTCTTTTTGATTCCGCTCTTGGCTTTTGCTGCTATGAACTGGTATACTAATAAATACAGTGCGCTTCCAGTATTGGGTCCGGTCGATATGGAGGGAAGAAAATTAAAGGATCACGTTATCCAGGACTTTAAACTTATTAACCAGGACGGTCAAATTGTATCAACCGGCAACTGGAAAGATAAGATTGTAGTTGCGGATTTCTTTTTTTCACACTGCCCGTCTATTTGCCCTGCTATGACAAACAACTTAAAAAAAGTACAGGAAACTTTTAGAAAAAATGACGGCGATATCCTGATCAATTCTTTCACCGTCGATCCTTTGCGGGATAGTGCTACGCATTTAAAGAGCTATAGTATGCGAATGCAAATCGATAATAGTAACTGGCATTTTATTACCGGCGACAAAAAAGAAATTTACAGGCTTGCGCGAAACAGTTTTATGATTGTTGCAACCGACGGTGACGGCGGCCCGGAAGATTTTATACATAGTGAAAAGCTTGTGTTGATAGACCGGCACAAAAGAATCCGGGGTTATTACAAGGGTACCAGTGATAGCGAAACGGAACAACTTATTAACGATATAAAGAAATTGAAAGATGAAAATTAATAAGATCACGCTCAGTTTAATCATATTGCTGCTAAACCATGTAGCCTATGCTGATCCTATCGAAGAGGGAAAGGCGCTGTTTATGAATCGCTGTGCCGCCTGCCACAATGTTAACCAATCGCTGACCGGGCCTGCATTGGCTGGTGTGGATCAACGCCGTTCCATTGAGTGGATCATTAATTTTGTTCATTCTTCTCGAAGCATGATCGAAAAAGGTGACCAGGATGCGGTGAGCATTTATGAGAAGTTCAATAGGGTTCCAATGCCCGATCACCCGGATTTAACTGACGAGAATATTCGTCAAATTGTCGAGTATATAAAATCTGAAGCAAAACCAGCGGGCGATTTAAATCTTCCATTTGCAAAACCTCGGGACAAAAAATTGAATGCGCGACCATTGAGTAGTAAAGACTCGCCTTTGATTGCTGTATACCTGCTGATGGTTGCAACGCTGATAGCCTCGTTGCTATTTGCAGTGCACGCGCGCAACATCCGCGAGGGAAGGAAGGAGGGCGCTGTTATTTCTTAAAGCTGGAGTAGCCTGCTTAATTTAAATCCGCTCAGTATTTTAATTTTTTTATCCGCGAATCTAATTTGTCCTACATTCTTCGTGGACAAACAGTTATAGCTGAACCCCTTAAATTATCTGCCGTTTTTTTCCTTCAAACCTGTATTTTTGCCATCCTTTAAAAAATGGAGACTTGTCCGAGTGGTTGAAGGAGCACGCCTGGAAAGTGTGTATACGGGAAACCGTATCGAGGGTTCGAATCCCTCAGTCTCCGCCAGGTGCCGATGCACCATGATGCAAAAATCTGCAAATCGTTGATGAACAGAATTTTGCATTTTTTGTGTGTTGCAAGCAGCCACAAAGAAATGCACCATTCTGGTGTACTTTCAGAGACCAGAAGCGATAAATATCGAATTGTCTTCTTTGCACTCTTCTGCTTTACTCTGCATCTCAAAAATGTACTCCGCTGATTGAATTTTAATCACCTCAAAAATTCGTTCAATACCGCCAAAAGGATGATGAGTATAACATTTTGAAATCACGAGGCTGAGTCACTAGCTGGAAATAGTTCAAGATTCAGTGCAAGTGACACTATCGTCTGTATTTGTAACAAGGGCAGGAACGTTCACAAATTGCTGCTGAAGCCATTTCGACAATGGGTTTCGTCAATGTTTTTTATTTAAAAGACGGTACATTCGGTTGGCTTACTGAAGAATCCGGAACTATAAAATAATCAAGACATTTTTGCTGAAGATGAAACAAACCCTTTTCCAGATATTTTTAAGATTTCTGCGATTTGGTTGCCTGGCATGGGGAGGTCCCGTTGCGCAGATAGCCATGATCAAAAAAGAATTGGTGGAAGAAGAAGAATGGATAAGCAAAGAACAATTCAATAGAGCATTGGCTGTATACCAGGTATTGCCGGGACCTGAGGCGCATGAACTTTGTGTTTATTTCGGAATGAGAGCCGCCGGAAGATGGGGCGGATTCTTAGCCGGGCTTGGTTTCATGCTGCCTGGATTTTTACTGATGCTACTTTTAACCTGGTTTTATGTAAGATATGGTATTCAATCACCTTCTATTCAACTCATATTTACAGGAATCCAGGCAGCCGTCGTATCCCTGATATTTTTTGCAGTTTATCGCATCGGCAAACACTCCATTATCAATTATAAACTCTTTGTTATTGGCGCTGTTAGTGGACTTGCATTTTTTCTCGGCGT
>CBFGYO010000233.1:0-4543 GCA_965652975.1 uncultured Chitinophagaceae bacterium
CCGTAGCTTATTAGTTATCTAGATTTCTGAGTTTCCCCTATCGGGTTTTACTTCCACCCTGTCAGACATAATAAATACGCCTTTAGGGAAGTAGATGTTCAATTTTTTCTGGTAGTCTTCGGCTTCTTTCCGCTCTTTGAAATTGCCGACTTTTAATTTGTAGTAGGGCGACTGGTGCCACATATAAGCTTTGAGCTCGGGGAAGTAGGTGTAAACTTTTGTTTTTGCTGCTATGGCTTCGTCACGACTGTTGGTAGTAATAACCATTAGTCGAAATCCTTTGGCTACACGGCGTGAGTCGCGACTTGTTTCTTCATTGATCTGAATCTGTTTTTTTACGAGCAGGTCGAGCCTTGGATCTTTATGCACGACAATAGATCCGGTGTCTGCATTTTTTTTCACGAGGGTAGTATCCTGGCTATATGCGGCCACACTTGCAGTGATGAAAAAGATCGCGAGGAGTGATTTCATAAATCTTTAAAGTCAAATATCTTACCAAAATTAATTAGCAACCATAGTATTAATACCCACCACCGGCCGAAGCGATATTTTCAATCGGATGCCAGGTGGTTTTTATTTCCTGTGTATCCATAATAAAGTAGGGCGATTGGCCTTCATTCTCATTCCAATTGACTTTATTATATAAATATATCCGTTTCAGGTTCATCGCCGATTTTTCACGCAACATCTTCTGGGTATCAGTGTCGTTTTCACAATAAATGGTTGCATTTACATCCATATGATCAACGAACCAGGGAGCTAACTCTGCAGGTTTGCCTGTTAAAATATTCACAACGCCCCCGGGAAGGTCGGATGAGTGCAGCACTTCGGCAAAGGTTACGGCGCAGAGAGGCTTTGTTTCCGAAGCCAGCACCACGCACGTATTACCTCCGGCTATTACGGGTGCGATAACTGATACCAAACCTGCAAGGGAATCTTCCTGCGGAGCAATGATTGATACCACACCTGTTGGTTCCGGAACTGAGAAGTTGAAGTGAGAACTGGCTACCGGGTTCACCGAACTGAACAATTGCTGGTATTTGTCGCACCAGCCCGCATAATATATAAGGCGGTCAATTGCCAGGTTTACTTCCTTCGTTGCCCTGCTTTTTGTGGCATCCTGTTCCATGAGCTCTTCAACAAACTGTGCTTTACGGCCTTCCAACATTTCAGCCATACGGTACAGTATCTGTCCGCGATTGAATGCCGCACGGGTTGACCATCCACCAAAAGCAGCTCTGGCTGCCACCACTGCATCCCGAAAATCTTTCCTGGAACTGAGACAAACATTCGCCAGTTTTTTTCCTGCCGCATTTACTGGAATGTAGTAACGGCCCGATTCGGTGCGTGGGAATTGCCCGCCGATATAGATCTTATAGGTTTTTAAAACAGCAAGGCGTTTGTTGCCGGCCTGTTTTTCCAAACCGTTTTCACTTATGCTGAGTGAAGATTTATTCAATAATGTCTTTCCCATAGTATTGTTTTCGTAATGTGGAAGGCCTCATAATTTTTATAAACACCATTTTTAGCCAACAAGATTCAGGTAAGGTAATAATCCATGCAATCCACCTTCTCTGCCAAAACCACTTTCTTTATACCCGCCGAATGGTGAGGATGGATCAAACTTGTTGAACGTATTGGCCCAGATTACACCGGCACGCATACGACGTGTCATATTGAAAATTTTAGATCCTTTGTCTGTCCATACTCCTGCGCTTAACCCATACGGTGAATTATTTGCTTTTTCTATCACTTCATCATCAGTGCGGAAAGTGAGTACGGCCAGTACGGGTCCAAATATTTCTTCCTGTGCTATACGATTACTTTGTGCCACGTTGGTAAAGAGGGTGGGCCGACAATAAAATCCTTTGCCGGGCAATGGGCATGAACTTTCGTACATCTCGGCACCTTCTTTTTTACCAATAGATAAATATTTTTGGATTGTTTCTAATTGTTGCCGGGAATTGATGGCTCCTATGTCGGTATTCTTGTCTAGCGGATCGCCTACTATAAGTGATTCGATCCTGTCTTTCAATTTCCGGATTACTTCTTTGGCTACCGATTCCTGCACATACAATCTCGAACCGGCACAGCATACATGTCCCTGGTTAAAATAGATACCATTGATCACGCCTTCAACAGCCTGGTCGATCGGTGCATCTTCAAAAATGATATTGGCAGCCTTGCCACCCAATTCGAGTGTTGCTTTTTTTGGAGTGCCGGCAATAGCTCGCTGTATGATCTTGCCAACTTCTGTAGAACCTGTAAAAGCGATTTTATCTATATCCGGGTGATTGACGATCGCCGCGCCTGTAGCGCCGGCACCGGTGATTATATTTACCACACCTGGTGGAAGGTCCGACTCCTGTATGATTTCTGCAAGTTTGAGTGCTGTTAGCGGAGTAGTTTCAGCAGTTTTTAATACAACGGTATTCCCTGTCGCTATAGCAGGAGCAATCTTCCATGCCGCCATCAACAGGGGAAAGTTCCAGGGAATTATCTGGCCCGCCACGCCCAAAGGCGCTGTGGTGCGATTGGGAAATGCATATTCAAGTTTATCCGCCCAGCCCGCGTAATAAAAAAAATGATTGGCTGCTGTAGGTACGTCAAAGTCGCGGCTTTCCCTGATGGGTTTACCACCATCCAGCGTTTCGATTATGGCAAGCTCACGCGCTTTTTCCTGGATCATCCTTGAGATGCGGTAAATGTACTTTGCCCGTTCACGAGCCGGCATTTTCTTCCATGTTTTTTCATAAGCATTCCTGGCGGCAACTACGGCTTTGTTTACATCTGCTTCATTTGCTTCTGCTACTTCACTTAATTTTTCTTCGTTAGCAGGATTGATGGTATCAAAATATTTTTTTCCCGATGGCTTTGTCCATTCACCGTTGATGAACAGGTCATATTGTTTATTGATGGTAGCCGCGCTTTTGCTTTCCGGGGCAGGGGCATAGCTCCAGGAAGTATCAAATTTGAGTTTGATAGTATTATTTTTTACGGCAGGTTTTTTCTTTGTTGCTGGCATGTTGCAATTATTATGTATGCGGGTATGAATATTTTCGGTTATCTAATCCACGCTGAAATAATTCGCGGCCTGGTAGATACCGGTTTTTTCTTTTACAATTTGCATCAGTACGTCGTTGGCAAGGCTGCTGGCTCCGAATCTGAACCATTCATTGTTAAGCCATGCTTCGCCCAGCACTTCCTTTACCATTACCAGGTAATGAAGCGCCAGTTTAGATTTTGAAATGCCCCCGGCCGGTTTCATACCGATCATCTTACCGGTTTTGTAATAAAAGTCCCTGATGGCTTCGAGCATCACCAAAGTCACAGGCATAGTTGCTGCGGGTTGGATTTTCCCGGTTGATGTTTTGATAAAATCAGCGCCGGCATGCATGGCTATATCACTTGCGCGACGGACTTTATCAAAAGTGCCGAGTTCGCCTGTTTCCAATATAACTTTTAAACGTGCATCACCACAAGCTTCTTTTATGGCTGCAATCTCATCAAACACGAAATTGTATTCGCCAGCGTGAAATTTACCGCGGCTTATAACCATATCTACTTCATCAGCGCCTTCGGCTACTGCAAATTTTGTATCGCGAACTTTTATTTCTTTCGGCGCCTGCCCGCTGGGAAAAGCAGTTGCTACAGAAGCTACTTTGATACCCGAACCGGCCAGTGCTTTTTTGGCGACTTTCACCATAGAAGGGTATACACAAATAGCAGCAACAGTGGGAAGTCCCGGTACGGCATCGTGCGGGTGCATGGCTTTGTAGCATAGCTGTTTTACTTTGCCATCGGTGTCCTTGCCTTCGAGTGTGGTAAGGTCGATCATATTCAAAACAAGCATCAACCCGTTCATCTTCGCTTCTTTCTTGATACTTCTTTTGGTAAACCGCGATGCGCGTTCTTCCACACCTACCTGGTCGATGCGGGGTGTGTGGGCAAAATCAGGGATAACCATTAATGACCGTGCTAAAGACATATGGAGTGATTAGTACATTCAAAGGTAATGAATGTAGCTGCCCGGGCAAGCAAATAAGCGTAGGTCAGGCAAGGATTTCAGAATGTTAGTGTTAGGCCTATGGCAAGTCAAAAAAATACCGGTGGTAAACTCCTGTATTTTTGTTTGACTCATTTACTTTAAATTCGAACTCCTTCAACGCAAGGTTCACTGAGAAAAATCATCTAATTAAAAAAATTACTGCAATGAGAAGAACCAGGTTACTCTGTAAATTAGTCTTGGTATTTGCCCTGTTTCCAACGGCTGGTGGTCTTTTGGCCCAGGCTACGTTTCCGGAAAACGGCGTAGCTGATCCCCGTCATGGTCATTACGCCCTTACAAATGCGACGATCGTTAAAGATGCTTCAACCACGCTCACTAATGCCACCATGATCATTAAGGATGGCAAGATCGTGGCCACTGGTACCAACCTGAAAGTACCGGCTGGAGCAGTTGAAATCGATTGTAAAGGCAAATACATTTATCCTTCCTTTATTGATGTGTATGCTGATTATGGTGTTCCAGCCCCGCAACGTC
>CBFGYO010000234.1:0-4503 GCA_965652975.1 uncultured Chitinophagaceae bacterium
CGTTGTTGGTGCTCCCTTGATGGCCTAATCTCGAAGGATTAATTAAGTTGGGCGGGAAACGCCAACAACGGCGAAGAATCATTAATTCAGATAAAAGATAAAAGTTAAAAGATAAAAGTTGCTTAGGTCGTATTTCAAGCCTGCAGCGTTGTTGGTGCTCCCTTGATGGCCTAATCTCGAAGGATTAATTAAGTTGGGCGGAAAACACCAACAACGGCGAAAAAGTTGTTAGGTCGCAGTTTAAGTTTACAGCCTGTAGCCTGCAGCTTGCAGCCTCAATCCGGCCTCGTATCATCAACATTCGTATTCAACGCCTGCTTGCGCTTTTCAATGATCATTTTCTTTTTTATCCATTCCGGATCCTTGCGCTGCATTTGAATGTCTTCAAGTTTGGCAACGTACAAACTTCTGCCATGCGTACCGAGCACAATTTCATTATCCCTTTGCTGAATAGCAATGTCGTGGATTGGTACCGACTTAGGCATTCCACCATTCCACATCATAAAACTATTACCGCCATCGAAACTCACATATAGTCCGCCGTCGGTGCCAACATAAATGATGTTTTCATCTTTGGGGTCTTCGCGCACGACGTTGACGGGTTCAAATGGAAGATCTTTGCCCAATTGCTTCCAGGTTTTTCCATAGTCGTCGCTCATATATAAGTAGGGAGCGAAATTGTCATAACGATAACCGTTCAGCGAAGCGTATACCCTTCCTTCTTTAAACTGTGATGCGACAACACGACTTACCCACAGACTTTGGGTGTTGAGGCCTGTAGAAGTTGTAGTTGTTTTGCCCGCTTTTTTACTTGCAGGTGCCACAGCCTGGTTTAATTGTTCCCAACTATAACCTCCATCTTTCGTTACATGGATATTTCCGTCATCCATGCCGAGGTAAACCAGTCCAAAACGCAGTGGAGATTCTGAAATAGTGGTAGCAGTACCATACGGTACATTGCCGGGAACCTTTCCTTTACTAAGGTCAGCGCTCATGGGTATCAATGTATCGCCTTTGGTAAGTGAACGGTACATGCGGTTGCTGCCATAATACAATACGTCCTGGTTATGTTTGCTCAACAGGATCGGAGTTTGCCAGTTGAAGCGTAATGGTTTTTCGCCCAGTTCGGGTTGAGGGCGTATGAATTTTTGAGATCCTCTTCTTTCTTTATTATAGCGGCCATACACACCAAATTGTGAACCTGAATATACAGTAGTGTTATCGCGAGTGTCTACCTGTGCCTGCATTCCATCACCACCATTGATACCACGGTATGCATATTGACCATTATCTATCCACCCAGCGTCTTCCTGGTGCGTGGAGGGTCCCCACCACGAACCATTATCCTGCAATCCACCATAAACATTATAAGGTTTTGCATCATCGACCGTAATAGAATAGTACTGTCCTACTGCCGGCATATTGGCCTTAAACCATGTAGCACCGTCATCATAAGTAATATTGGCTCCGCCATCATTGCCATTGATAAGGTGAGAATCTTTTTTCGGGTTTACCCATAAAGCATGGTGATCGGGGTGTACATTTCCTTTGTCAATCGTTTTAAATGTTTTTCCACCGTCGGTAGACATTTGGGCGTAAAATCCAAGGATAAAAACCTTATCAGGATTGTAAGCAGAGGTATAGATCTTGGCAAAGTAATAACCATAGGTATTGAAGATGCCTACCGGCTTTTCATGCGTTTTTTTCCAATGCTGCCCGCCATCATCACTCCTGTAAATTTCGCAACCGTGGATAGCAGTATTTTGAAATCCATCATCATTATCCAAATAATCAAATAGCGCTACTGGTTTTACTTTTTCTCCAGCAACCATTTCTTTTACAGTTTTTGCTGTGTACTTGCGGGGGAAACCGTTTTTGCGCAGGAAAGTATCCAGCCATTTGCTGCTAAGGTTTTCAAACTGGTCCTTAGTAAGATTTTTAAAATCTTCTTTTTTATAAAGCGAATCATTTTTTTTAGCTGTATCTGGGCGCGGCATATTGTTGTCTACAACAGCATAAACAATAGAGGGATTTTTTGGATAAACCGTAAGGCCGATACGGCCGATCTTATCACCTGTCATAAACCCGGAGCCTGGTCCGGAAATCATTTTCCATGTATCACCACCATCCGTGCTTTTATACATGCCGCTGCTTTTCCCGCTTTCTTCAAATTTCCAGGCACGACGGGTACGGTACCACATCGCCGCATATACTTCGCGGGGATCAGCAGGGTTGATATCTAGGTCCACTGCGCCTGTATTATCATCGACATATAGTGTCTGCTTCCATGTTTTACCTCCATCGATAGTTTTGTATACGCCCCGATCTTTGTTTGCAGAATACAAATGACCCAGTGCTGCTACCCACACAATATTATTATCAGTCGGATGTAACTGGATCTTGCCGATATGATGTGACTCTGGCAGGCCAAGGTATTCCCATGTCTTGCCGTTATTCGTGCTTTTGTATATACCTATTCCTGCATAGGACGACCTGCTGCTGTTTACTTCACCTGTACCCAGCCAGATCGTGCGATCTTTCCAGTTTACAGCAATATCACCGATAAACAGTATGTCGATACTATCCATTATGGGAACAAAGCTCTGCCCATTGTTCGTTGTATGCCAGAGCCCGCCGGTAGCATATGCAATATAAAATTCAGTTGGATCGTCTGGATTGACGTCCACATCCGTTACACGACCGCTCATAATAGAGGGACCTACATTGCGAAATTTGATTTCATTGATCACCGATTTAGCTTCCAGGTTTTTCCGCTGTTCCATCACTTTCAGCCGATCGGTGCCCGGCGTGGCAATAACTTGAGAAAATAGTTGCATGCTATTTGCTAAACATATGACACATAATAGAATGCATTTGGCGAAAGCCGAATTAAATTTTAACAGGGGGAGCATAAAAGCAGTTAAATTTCGTTAGTAAATTGCAGTCTCTCAGCTTGAAACAAGGAACCTGGCAAGCAGCACGCTCAAACTTACTAAACTATGCGATTTATACTAATTTCTTTACTGTTTATTTCCACGCAGGCAGCTAGTCAGTGGAAAGACTACATCATAAGTGTCCGGGGTGATACGCTCAATCGTGTAGACATGAAAGGAAAGAAGCAGGGCCCCTGGGTTATTCACGTGGAAGCATTGCGCGGTGAACCCGGTTACGATGAGCAGGGATATTTCGTCGATGATAAGAAAGACGGGTTGTGGGTACAATTCTCACTCATGGGTGATAAAATCGCTGAGGAAAATTATAGATGGGGAGTACTCGATGGTAAAGCACGTTATTATAACCGCACGGGAGGATTGATACGGGAAGAAAGCTGGCGGGCCGTGGATCCACAAAAAACCATGGACACTGTTGCAGTATACGATCTCAAGGACCCTTCAAAGCTGATTGATCACGTGATCGTAAAAGTAGAAGGTCGCACCAACAGGCATGGAGTATTTACGTACTATGATCCGGAGTGGGGAACCATTGTAAAAACGGAGACTTACTTCCTCAACAAACTCCAAACGGATGAGGGTCTTGCAACGGGTGAAGATGGAGAAATCAAACCGATTGGTGTCAGCGCCGGAAAAACAAAAACAGATAGTACCGGTAAGAAAATCGTAACCAAGCCACAGGCTGTGCTGGATTACGAGAAAAAGAATGCCGGTAAAAAGAAGATCAAAGCTAGAGACGGGCAGACTGGTTACTAATTGCCCTGCCTTTATCGAAATAGTCTTTGAAGAATAATAACTGGTATTTTACTGCATTGCTCCAATAATGCCAATCGTGCTTTCCCGGTCTTTCTATATAATCATGTGGAATTTTTAATCGCAACATTTTTTCATGTAACTGCCGATTCACCTGGCAAAAAAAATCTTCGATGCCACAATCGATGATGATAGCTATTGAATCAGCCGGGTATTTTTCAATGACATTCGCTACCGAATATTTTTTCCAGTTGTCGGCATAGGCAATGGTATCGCCAAGTCTTTTTATGATATCGTACCTATTCCTGATAGCATCAAGGTTTACCACGCCACTCATACTTCCGATCGCACCAAAGATATCTGCATGCCGGAATCCCAGAAATAAACCTCCGTGTCCGCCCATACTAAGACCCGTAATAGCACGTGATCGCCGGTCGCGAATGGTAGGGTAGTGCTGATCGATGTAAACGGGCAATTCGAGGCTTACATAAGTTTCATAACGCATCGAAGAGTCGATTGGGCTATCGAAGTACCAGCTACTATAACCGCCTTCGGGGCATACGATCATGAGCTGGTAAGTGTCGGCGTATGTACCAAGTTCCGGCACTTTTTTGATCCAGTTGTTGTACGAGCCGGCATAACCGTGTAGCAGGTATACGACGGGGTATCTTGTTTGTTTCTTTTTTTGTTTCGCAGGAGTGATAACAACGCAGGGAAAGCTTTTTTTCATCGAAGGGCTGTAGACCTTAATTGTATCGACGGAGGCGGCGTGTGTATCTTTTAGGAGGAGAGTTGAGAG
>CBFGYO010000235.1:0-4456 GCA_965652975.1 uncultured Chitinophagaceae bacterium
CAACGAATTACACCTTAAACAAACTGCTTTAGGCGTTATATTGGTTGCTTTCTTTCTGACACTGTTTTCCGGTATTTCACGGGCGCAGGACAATTCTCCTTATTCACGATATGGTATCGGCGACCTCGTTCCGTCCACTAATATCAATACCCGGGCAATGGGGGGCATATCATCCGCATACTCGGATATCTTTTCAATTAATTTCAATAACCCTGCATCTTATTCGTTCTTCCAGGCAGTAAAGGAATCCAAATCCAGGAAACTTGTTTCAGGCAGAGCGATTCTTGATGTTGGTTTGAATTTCGAAAACCGCACGCTCCAGGAACCAGACAATCCTTTAAAATTTACAGCAAGCAACGCATTGTTTTCACATATGCAGGTGGGTATTCCGCTACGTAAAAACTGGGGCCTGAGTTTTGGACTTCGACCTGTATCGCGTATCAGCTACAAGATTGCCAAACTCGAACGCCTTTCTGATCCGATTACCGGCGATCCCATTGATAGCGCTTATACAGAGTATAATGGCGACGGAGGATCATACCTTGCCTCTGTAGGAACAGGGTTTACCATTTTCAAGAAAGAAAACCAGGGTGTCGAAACACAGAATCTAAGTATTGGTTTTAATACCGGCTATTTCTTTGGAAAAAAAGATTACAGTACCAAGAGGACGCTGCTCAATGATACTGTAGAATATTACCGTGCTAATTTTCAAACACGCACCAATTATGGTAATATTTATTTCAATGCAGGACTTCAATACAAAATACTGCTGAGCGAACGCAAACGACAATACCTGACGATCGGTGCTAATGGCAACTGGTCACAAACCTTGAATGCTACACAGGATATTATCCGGACAACATTTGTTTCTGATCCCAGCCAGGGCGACGTGCAATTAGATAGCGTTCGCATTTTAGGCGATATCAAAGGCGACATCGTATTCCCGGCTTCACTCACCGTGGGGATCATGTATGAAAAATTGCCCCAGGTAAAAGAGGCCGGTTGGATGATCGGTGTCGATTTCTCCCAGACAAAATGGGATGACTATCGCTTTTATGGTGTTAAAGAGCTGGTGGCGGATAAATGGGAACTACGAATAGGGACACAACTGCGCCCCGTACCAGGAAGAAATTACTTCAGCAATGTTGCTTATCGTGCAGGATTCTTTACAGGTCCTGACTACATCAAAGCGGCAGGTGATATAAAACAGACTGGTATTACGCTGGGCCTCGGATTGCCGGTAAGTATCAGTCGACAGGCGCCCAACCAGGCGACATTTGTCAACCTGGCTTTTGAATACATAAAAAGGGGTGATAATGATGATTTGCTGAAAGAAAGTCTTTTCCGTATATCCCTCGGCTTCTCATTGAGCGATATCTGGTTTATTAAGCGTAAGTACGACTAATCATCGATCCGCTGCAATAGCTAACTTTATAAATTGCCATCGGTAATTACAAGGCGTATGCACCTGTTATGAACGAATGTACTCCCGATACAATCTCTACCATTATGCCCGTTAATACAGGCAACGCTGCACGAAGAAACCGGCACATTGGCACCTGTTTTTTTTTCCTCGCGATATTTTTTTTGACGGGCTGTGAAAATGATGAAAAGCTCATCCGGGATCTTACTGACGACAAAGTAATGGTGGAAGAAGCACGCGTTGTTGAGAGTTTTTTAAGCCAGGATGGTAAATTGAAAGCCCGTCTTACCGCACCGCTTATGCTCCGCGTATTGAAAGACAGTTCCTATATTGAATTTCCAAATACACTTCATTGTGATTTTTATGACGACTCCGCACGAAGGGAAACCTGGCTCGATTGCAAGTACGGCAAGTACTTCGAAACAATGAGCAAGGTGTATTTACGAGATAGCGTGGTAGTGATCAATACCAAGGGAGACACATTGCGGGCACCAGATCTGTGGTGGGACCAGACAAAAAAGATTTTTTATACAGATAATCCTGCTACCTATCATGGTATTAACAGGAAAATTTATGGAGAAAAAGGTCTTGTAGCAACCCAGGATCTCTCCAGTATCATCTTCAATCGCCCGACGGGTGAAGTAAAGGTTCCGGAAAATACCTATTAGCACCATTGAATGTTCTCATGCTCTCGCAGGATTTATTCATATTCCTAGTCTACATTTTTTTTGCTGGTTCAACCAATTAGTTTTATTTCTGTTAGATAAAGTAGCAACGCATTCTTAAAACAGTGCTATATTCTCTTTGCATAAGACATCAACACAAAATTTATAATTATGGAATACCGTCGCATGGGCAAAAGCGGCTTGCAACTAAGTGTACTATCATTCGGTAGCTGGGTTAGTTTTCACAAGCAGATAGATGATACAATTGCGGATGAACTGATGGGCATCGCTTATGACCAGGGAGTTAATTTTTTTGATAATGCAGAAGTATATGCGCTTGGTGAAAGCGAAAAGATGATGGGTCGTGTATTAAAAAACAAAAACTGGGATCGAACATCTTACTGCATTTCTTCCAAAGTGTTTTGGGGTTGGCGGGGTAAGGCAAACAAGCCCAACCAGTCGGGACTCAGTCGCAAGCACGTGATGGAAGCCTGTCATGAAGCCTTACAACGAATGCAGGTTGATTACCTGGATCTATATCTATGTCATCGTCCCGATAAGGGCGTTCCCATCGAAGAAGTGGTATGGACCATGCACAACCTTATACAACAGGGTAAGATTTTATACTGGGGTACCAGCGAATGGAGTGGCGTGGAGATAATGGAGGCACACCGGGTAGCCGCGCAATTAGGACTTATTGGTCCCACTGTAGAACAGCCACAATATCACCTCCTGGAAAGGAATAAAATGGAGAACGAATATTTAATGATATTCAAAACTGTTGGAATGGGCACTACAATCTGGAGTCCTTTGGCTGCAGGATTGTTGAGTGGAAAATATAATGATGGAATACCGGAAGGAAGCAGGTTTGCATTGACTGGTTTTGAATGGCTGAAAGACCGGTGGATGCAAGATCGTTTTGTAGAAAAAGCAAAACAATTGCAGTCGCTGGCGCAGGAACTGGGAGTAACGATGGCGCAATTAAGTATCGGGTGGTGTATTAAAAATCCTAATGTTACTACTGCCATATTAGGAGCCACACGAAAAGAACAGTTGTACGAAAACCTGGGAGCACTGGACGCATCGGCTAAGCTAAGCCCGGAAATAATGCAGCGGATCGACGACATCGTACAGACCAAACCTTTACTGCCCGAATTTTAAGCATTGAATTAAAATAGGGAAGCCCAGGCACTGTTGCCGGGGCTTCCCAGTTACTTTGAGGACGGTACTTACTATTATTCCTTTTACATTCCTGTACCTCAAGTAGTGTTTTCAGTTTCCGCCCGGTTGATAGACCGGGTCGGGGGATATTGGATCTCAAACGGGACGCGGATATTGATGCAAAGTTGACAGTGCAACTTCTTCTCAAAGCTAATTTTCACATTCCTTTTGCCATAGAGCATATTTGCTTGATGAAAGTGCTGTTGAAAATACTTGCCAAACCGTACGATTACGAAAAGGATATCGGATAACAACTAACTCTTTTTACCTTCAACCCTTAAACATCAACCATGTCATTCCAAAACAAAACGGTATTCATTTCCGGCGCCAGCCGTGGAATAGGAAAAGCAATCGCACTTCGGCTGGCCCAGGAAGGGGCATCGATAATAGTTGCAGCCAAGTCAACTGAGGAAAATGCCAAACTGGGCGGCACCATCTATTCAGCTGCAGCCGAAATTGAAGCAGCAGGTGGAAAAGCGCTGGCAATACCCTGTGATATCCGTTCCGAAGAACAAATACTGGCAGCAGTGGAAAAAGCAGTTGCGACTTTTGGTGGTATTGATATTGTGGTGAACAACGCATCGGCAATATCCCTCACTCCCACAGAACAAACGGAAGCCAAACGTTTCGACCTTATGCACACGATCAATGTAAGAGGTACGTTCCTTGTTACCAAAGCGTGCATTCCGCATCTTAAAAAATCATCCAATGCACATATTCTGACATTATCGCCTCCTATAAACCTAAGCCCGAAATGGCTGTCCGGGTATATCGCCTATACTCTTTCAAAGTATAATATGAGCATGATGGCGCTTGGATGGGCGGAGGAATTAAAGAAGTATAATATAGCATCCAATGCACTTTGGCCAAAAACAACCATCGATACGGCTGCTGTAAGGAATTTGTTGGGAGGAGAAGCATTGGCCAAGATGAGTCGCAAACCGGAAATACTTGCCGATGCAGCTTATTATATTTTCAGCAAACCATCGGCATCCTGTACCGGCAATTGTTTTATTGATGAAGAAGTTTTTGCTGCAGAGGGTATAACCGACCTGGAAAAATATTCCGTAGTCCCGGGGGCGAAACTCTATCGAGATCTTTTTGTTGATTAGTGAGCTTCTAACTTCGTCTAGATAAAAGTTAAAAG
>CBFGYO010000236.1:0-4388 GCA_965652975.1 uncultured Chitinophagaceae bacterium
GGCATGAAATGTAAAAGTCAACTGACATTTATATTTCTATCGCAGGTTGTATGGCTTTGCCAGCAACATTTTTTCCGGAAGCAGTCACACAAAACTTTTTTAAAAAATGAAAAAAAGCTTTTTTGTAGTGGCTGCGATCATCATCAGCAGTCAGCTACGAGCACAACAAGACAGTGCCAGCAAACAACTCGACGAAGTAATCCTTACTTCCAACAAGTATCCACGCAAACAAAGTGAAACAGGCAAGGTGGTAACCGTCATCAGCCGCCAGCAAATCGAAAAAAATGTCGGCCGAACGCTCAACGAATTGTTGAACACCGTTTCAGGAACTACTATTATCGGCGCCAACAACAACCTTGGCACCAACCAAACGGTAAGTATTCGCGGAGCCTCTGCGGGCAATTCATTGATATTACTGGATGGTATCCCCGTCAATGATCCCTCCGTAATCAGCAATTACTTCGATCTGAATTTTATCAATATCGACCAGGTGGAAAGAATTGAAATACTAAAAGGAGGGCAATCCACACTCTATGGTTCTGATGCGGTGGCAGGTGTGATCAATATTATTACCAAAAAAGCAATCGGAAATAAATGGACTGTTAGTGGAAATCTTACTGCGGGTAGCTATGGTACTTTTAAACAAAATGCAGGCGTAGCGGGCGCTGCAGGTAAAGCAAAATTCAATGTTGACTATACACATATTTCATCGGATGGATTCTCCGCAGCATACGACACTACGAAATCAGGAAACTTTGACGACGATGGCATACAGCAGCATGTGGTGAATGGGCGATTTACCATTCCGCTGGCGAAAAAATTATCCGCTTCTTTATTTGGAAATTACAGTACGTACAAAACAGATGTGGACGCTTCAGCATATACAGATGATCGCGATTATTATGTAAAAAACACCGGTATCCAGTCAGGACTTGGACTTACATATATCCATAACAAGGGTGAGGCAAGATTCAATTATAGTTACAACCGCGCTGAAAGGAATTACTACGACGATTCATTACATATGGGTAATGCTTTTTCCTATTACACCCGTGGCAATTTTATCGGGCGCACGCATTTCTTAGAGTTATACAGCAATTGGAAATGGGAAAAGACAACCATACTGGCTGGCGCCGATTTCCGGTATAATAATACTGAGCAGGAATACTTTTCGATTGGAATGTTTGGCGTCTATGCGCCACCGGCATTGGCGAAATCCATGCAGCAGTTAAGTCCCTATCTATCGATATTGTATAACACCGGGAACTTTACCGGTGAAGTAGGTGCACGATGGAACAATCATTCCGACTATGGAAATAATTTCACATTCACATTAAATCCATCAATTAGCTTTAACAATAATTACCGGGTGTTTTTCAATCTCTATTCTGCTTTTAAAACCCCTACTCTTTATCAGCTATTTGATCCTACTGCAGGCAACAGAGATTTGCAACCGGAAAATAGTCTTGTGGGCGAAGCAGGATTATCATTTAATGATAAAAAAGGTTTTACGTTTAGGTTAACTGGTTTTTACCGAAAAACCGATGACGTTATTCTTTACACATACAATCCATCGACGTTCATGAGTAAATATGCAAATGCAAGTGAGCAAAAAAATTATGGCGGGGAATTGGAAGCTGGGTATACGGTTGGGAAGATCACCATACAGGCAAATTATACTTACACTGATGGAAAGACAAAAGCTGCATTCGATGGCACCGGAAGTCCAATCGGGAAGGATACAACCTATTTTAACCTATACCGGATACCTAAACATGCTTTCAACCTGGATGCTGGAATGCAGGTTAGCAAAAATCTGTATGTTGCAGTAAGAACTCATACGATATCTGACCGGGAAGAGTTTATTTATGGCAGCAGCCCAATTACTTTGGATGGATATAGCCTGTTGGATGTTTACGGTGAATACAAATTTGAAAAGTTTGTGAAGCTGTTTATCGATCTTAAAAACATTACTGACAAGGAGTACGTGGATATACCTGGCTATTCCACCAGGAAGTTCAATGTTACGGGTGGTGTAAGTTTTCAATTTTAAATGAATCATATGTGCGTGCATGAAAACAAGAGTTGCCCGCGGTGTAATAAATCATTTGAATGTAAGTCGGGTAGTATTTTACAATGTCAGTGCTATGGTGCGCCGTTGAAAGACGACTTGCGCAAGTGGCTGATGGAACGATACGAGGATTGTTTGTGCAGGCAGTGTTTGAACGACCTGGCGATAGATGTGCATTTTTTAGCAGATAAAATACAAGGCAAGTAGGACGCAGAGAGCGCTAAGAAGCGCAAAGGGCGCCAAGATCTTTCTTAGCGCCCTTTGCACTTCTTAGCGTCTTTTGCGTCCCAAAAGCTATTTGAATGAAATTTCGCTCAACCGGATTGTATATTCTACTCTCTGGTTATCTCTCACATCCCATATCTCCATTTTAATTGAAGGATCTTTCTGTGCCCAGTCGATAGTGATCATCCCGAAATGATTATCCATCACCGGCCCTTCAATCCTGTTTTTATTCGGCGTGGCAAACAACCAGGTGCTGGTGATCCCGCTGGAAGTAACATCATATATAGGATAGAGTCCTGGCTTCTCCAGTTTTGAAATTTCAGCATAGTGCACGTCGCCTGTTATAAACATGACACCATTTGCTTTTGTCTTTTTAACCAGGTCAAGAAACCTTTGTTGTTCCAGTGGGAAATTCGCCCAGGCTTCGTATCCATTGTATTCGATACTGAACTGTGAACCGGAACCGATCAATCGCAAGTCAGCAGGTTTTTTCAGTTCCTGTTCCAGCCACTGCCATTGTGTTTCGCCCAGCATTGTCGAGTCCTTTATTTCATGTGGGTAGTAGTCGAGGTGGTAAAAATATTTTTCAACGGTGTTATACTCTCCTTTGTAATAGCGCAGTCCACTTCGGAATGTCCGGTTGTCGAGCAGGATGATCTGCAATTTTTTTCCATTGCTTTCATACATATACGAAGTGTAGATACCGTCGTGTTTGCGGCGTTCGGAGTTAGCCGGCTCATCGAAAAATTTCAGGAAAATCTCTTTCGACTCTTTTTTGAAGGGATAATGTTTGCCATCGTCGTTCCACCCAAAGTCATGGTCGTCCCAGGTAGCGATGATGGGTACATTTTTTTTAAGGCGTTGGAATTCGGGTTTGATGGCAAGAGAATCATATTTTGCTTTCAGCACGTTCATGTCTTTTGTATCTCCATATATATTATCACCCAGGTATACGAAAAGGTCGGGCTTGTGTTTCACGACAAGATCAAGCACCGGCTGCGGAGCCGTTTCTTCGGCGCAGGATCCAAAGGCGATCCTGGAGATCAGCGGTGCGGGCTTTTGGGCATATGCTATTGGGCAATAAACTATGAACACAAATAGCAGCTTAATTATCTTAACCATGGGTTTCGAAATTTTGTTCAAGCTAAAGAAATCCGACCAATTTCTCGCGGCGATCGCTACGAAAGCGCTGCGCTCGCTGCGTGAAATAGCTGATGAATGAATTAGCTGCATGAAACAAAACTTACATTTGTTTAAAAATTACAAATGCCCATAGACTTCAACCAACTCCTCACCGTCACCTTCACTCTTTTTGCCGTCATCGACATCATCGGTTCTGTTCCCATCCTCATTTCCTTAAAACAAAAGATGGGTGGCATCAACGAAGTGCGCGCGACGCTGATCTCCGGTGGACTGATGGTACTATTCCTCTTCGTCGGTGAGCCCTTTCTAAGGATTTTGGGTCTGGATGTCCAATCTTTTGCTGTTGGTGGATCGATCGTGATCTTCATACTCGGGCTGGAGATGGTCTTGGGTCTCGAGTTTTTCAAAAGTGAAAAAGATATCAAGGCGGCATCGGTGGTACCAATCGCCTTCCCTTTGATTGCCGGTTCGGGTACGCTTACTACTATTATGTCGTTGCAGGGCGCCGGCTATACCGAGACGGTAATGCTAATAGCCATTTTAGCCAACCTGGTTATTGTCTTTTTAGTGCTTAAGTCATTGGGAGTGATAGCACGTATCCTCGGTCCAGCCGGTTTGCTGGCTGTAAGAAAATTTTTTGGCGTAATATTGCTCGCCATTGCGGTAAAAATATTTGCCACTAATGCGCCTAGCTTGATCAAGTAGTTCTTATTAGAAAAGAGATAAAAGATAAAAACTAAAAGATAAAAGTTGTTTTAATTCGAAAACTCTGAATTGGAGCTGCGAGCAAGGACACAGAGTTCGAAGCTGGAGGATCGCATCTCGAAGCTGTCACTAACTTTTATCTTTTCACTTTTAACCTGCCTGCCGGCAGGCAGGCTTTTATCTTCCAAAAGGCCTCGTAGTACAATGGATAGTATAAGAGTTTCCGAAGCTCCAGATACAGGTT
>CBFGYO010000237.1:0-4371 GCA_965652975.1 uncultured Chitinophagaceae bacterium
TAACGCTGCTTTGTTTATAAAATTTCACGAATGGGTGACGAACACCTGTTCATAAACGGACAGTTTGCCACAATCGCCGGTTATCATTAATGCCGTTCCGGATTAATTTTTTCATGCTTCAGTAAGTATCACCCCCTTTGCGGGAGCATCTGTTCAGATATTGTTGCCTTACCCTTCAGAATTAATAAAAACTAAAAACTGTCTGATGAAAAAATTAGCACTGCTTATGTTAGTCATGCTATCCATGACGGTATTGTTTGCGCAGCAACGTACCGTTTCTGGTAAAGTGACTGATGAAAATGGCAACCCGGTAGCGAATGCATCGGTTACCATTAAGGAAACCGGAACTGGTGTGAGTACCAATATGTCCGGAGATTATCTAATCCAACTTGATTCTAAAGCAAAGACACTGGTATTTTCTTTTGTAGGTAAGGGAACCCAGGAAATTACAATTGGCACCAAAACTACCATCAATGCCGACCTAAAACAGGAAGGCCGTTCGCTCGACGAGGTAGTGGTAGTTGCTTACGGTACACAGATAAAAAAGAAAGTAACCGGCGCGGTATCCAGGGTGGATGGTTCTGAACTCGAAAACAAACCATTTACTTCGGTCGACCAAATGCTACAAGGTAAAGTGGCAGGTTTGCAATCCGTGTCGCCTACAGGGCAGCCAGGTGGCATCCAGCAGGTACGCATCCGTGGTATCGGTTCTATTACTGCCGGTGCAGCGCCATTATATGTTGTGGATGGTGTGCCGATCAATACCGGCGATTTCGCACGTCTTAATAATACATCCAATGCACTGGCCGGTATCAATCCCAATGATATTGAAAGTGTGAGTGTATTAAAGGATGCAGCATCAGCCTCCATTTACGGATCACGAGCTGCCAACGGTGTAATACTGATCACCACGAGAAAGGGTAGGGCAGGAAAAAGTAAAGTGCGGATCGATACAGAATTCGGATTTGGCAATACAGCGTATGTAAACGACCTGGCTAAACCACTCACACGTGATGAATATTTCACACTTACCCGCGAAGGTTTGGTGAATGCCGGTACTTCTCCCGCGAATATTGAATCCACGCTAAACTCACTTGGTTATAATAATACATATAATGAAGACTGGGTGGGCAACGTTACCCGCCAGGGCACTACTCAAACTATCAACGCTTCGCTCTCGGGGGGTGATTCAAAAACTACATTCTACACTTCAGGTGGATTTTTTGACCAGAAAGCCGTAGTGATCGGTTCTGACTTCAAACGCTATTCCGGAACATTCAATATCCGTCACAAAGCGTCTCAGAAATTTTCAGTGGGTATTAATACCACCGGATCATACATTCGCCAAAATTCACCATCACAATCAAGTAATTTCCGTAACCCTGTAGCCGATGCGTATTGGCTGCGTCCTTCACAAAATGCTTACAATGCTGATGGTTCGCTCAATATCAGTACCACTACATTCAACCAGTTGTATAATCCGCTGGCAATTGTTGAATACGACAGGATAATGTTGAACAATGTAAAAGTGCTGGCCAATGTATCAGGTGACTATCAATTGTATAAAGACCTCAAATTTTCTACGAAGTTGGGTATCGACTTCATCAACATCGAAGAAGAGCGCTACGACAATCCATTCTTTGGTGATTCGCGCACAGTTGGCGGACGTATGTATAACTATGATACAAGGGTTGCCAACTGGCTTTGGAGCAACCTGCTGAACTATCGTCATGATTTCCTCGCCAGCAAAGACCTGGGTGTTGACTTCACCGTAGGTTATGAGGCACAAAAATCAAAACAGTACCAGATAACGGCACGTGGTGAAGGTGTACCATCTACTACGGGAGTGGAACTGCCAGTGCCAAGTTCGCCCAGTGTAGCGCAAGGTGCCCGTACCGACTACTCTTTCGTATCACTTTTATCGATGCTGCAATTGAGTTATAAAACGAAATACAGCCTGTCGGGAAGTGTAAGACGTGATGGATCATCCCGTTTTGGATCCAATAACAGGTATGGTACATTCTGGTCAGTTGGTGCTGCTTGGAATCTTGAACAGGAAGCATTCCTTCGCGACGTGAAATTTATCAACGCACTTAAGCTCCGTGCATCTTACGGTGTAAACGGTAATGCAGAGATTGGCAACTACACCTGGAAAGGAACCTACATCTATAATGCAAACTACAACCAGCAACCTGGTAGTGCACCCAACGTAGTGGAAAACCCTGACCTGACATGGGAGATCAATAAACCATTCAACGTGGGTATTGACGCCGTAGTTTGGGAAGGCCGCGTAACCCTGAATGCTGATTATTATATCAGGAAAACGGAAGATCTGATTTTGAATGATCCCCTGTCGTTAACATCCGGTTTTTATAATGCTACTACCGGTCTTGCCAGCGTTTCCGCAAATGTAGGTTCGATGGAAAATAAAGGATGGGAGTTCCAGTTGAATGTGATACCGATTCGTACGCGTGATTTCACCTGGGATGTGAATTTCAACATCGCTTTGAATAAAAATAAGATCACATCACTTCGTAATAATGCAGATATCCTTAGCCTGCCAAACATTCGCAGGGTAGGCGAAGATTTTCAGTCTATCTATACTCGTCTTTGGGCTGGTGTGGATCCTGCTACCGGTGCACCTTTATGGTATGTTGATGCCACGAAGAATGCAACAACTTCCAACGTAACCACGGTACAACGTGCCATCATTGGCAGCGGTTCGCCAAAAGGTTTCGGTAGCCTGTCAACTTCTCTTACGTACAAAGGATTTTCTGTGGATGCGCAGTTCAACTACCAGTATGGAAATATTGTGTATGACAACTGGGGCTTTATTGGCTGGAGTGATGGTTTCAATCCGCAGTTGAATAAAATTCAAAAACAATTGCGCCGCTGGCAGAAACCAGGCGACGTTACTGATATTCCAAAATATGTATATGGTGGTGCGCAGAATTCAAATGCCGAATCTTCCCGCTGGTATTACAAAGGAGATTTTGTCCGCCTTCGCGACCTGACAGTTTCTTACCAGGTACCGAAAACAATTACAGACAGGATAAAACTGGATAACGTACGCTTTTACGTGCGTGGTACAAACCTTTGGACAAAAGCTTTTGATGATGATATCACATTCGATCCTGAACAGCCGATCACAGGTGTGAACGACCTGCAGATCCTGATTCAACGGACAATTTCGATAGGACTGACACTTGGATTTTGATCGAACATCATATTAAACAAGCAGGATTAGTAATGAATAGTTCCTGCAAAACACAAATAATACAAGATGAAAAAAATAATATTAATTCTTTCTGCCGGTGCATTGCTTACGCTGGGCTCCTGCAAAAAAGATTTCCTCGATCTTTCACCGTACGACCAGGTGCCGCAGGACCAGGCCATCATCGATGAGGCGGGCATGGGGGCAGCTGTGAATGGAATATATTCCCAGTTGCGCAATGCGAGCCTATATGGTCGTTCGCTACCCTTAGTGGGTGATCTGATGGCGGATAATGCATTTATCTCTACAACCAATTCCAACAGGTACCTGCCGGAATACAATTACACGTATATCAGTACCAATGCATTTATCACAGCAACCTGGGGTGAAGCTTATAAAGCAATACTCAGGGCCAACAATGTCATCAATTCAGAAGTAACCAGTACTAACTCACCACAATTAAAAGGGGAGGCACTTACACTAAGGGCCCTTTCCTATTTTCACCTGGTGAATTACTTCGCAAAAGCTCACACTGTTGATGCCAATGCGCCAGGTGTGCCATTGATACTGGTATACGATCCAATGCTGAAACCGGCACGCTCTACAGTGGGGCAGGTATACACTCAGATCGAAGCCGATCTTGCCGCAGCATTTTCACAAATGACCAGCACGACTAAAAATTCATCTTACGTTACAAAATATGTAGCACGGGCGTTGCAGGCAAGAGTTGCATTATTCAAAGGCGACTATGCTAATGCAAAAACATACGCGTTGGATGTAGTTAATAATGGTGGATATACACTCACGAGTGCCGCCAATTATGTAAACTATTGGAAAAATCCAGCCCCTGTTTCATCCAAAGTGGAAACGATTTTTGAAGTAGCAAGTGATGCGGTAAATAATAATGGTACAAATGCGCTTTCTTACTTCTTCGATCAGGCAGGGTATGGCGATGCTATCGGAGCCGACGATCTCTATAATAAATTTGCAGCAACAGACGTGCGTCGCGACCTGTTTATTACAGGCACCCGTGCCAACCAGCAGGTGCGTATTGTAAATAAATATCCGAATACAAATACGGCCTCTGACAAGGATGATACAAAAATAATCAGGTATTCTGAAGTGTTGTTAACGCTTGCTGAAGCATATTATCGTAC
>CBFGYO010000238.1:0-4359 GCA_965652975.1 uncultured Chitinophagaceae bacterium
TTTTGGGGCAGGTTTGGTGGCCTTTTTGGCGGCCTGCTTCTTTTTACTGGCCATGATTTACCCTTTTTTTGAAACAATCACATTTAGCAATACATCGTTAATGTCAATCCCGAACATATTTGGGTCGGTTCCGTCCTGAATTTCCGGCACAAATTCAATTTTATCTGCCAGAATTTCGGCGCAAATATAGTCTTTAAACTGAGCCAACGAGTCTTTCATTCCATTTATAGCGGCTACTTTCAATTCAATACGATCTGTAAGTTCAAAACCACTGTCTTTTCGGATCTTTTGGATGCGGTTCACAAATTCCCGTGCGTGCCCCTCAGCCTCCAACGCAGGCGAAATGGTCACATCCAGCGCCACCGTCAGGTTACCCTTACTCGCTACAGTCCAACCCGGTATGTCTTCACTGCTAATTTCAACTTCGTTAGTCTGTAATATTACGGGTTCGCCCTCAATTGACAAATTATATTCACCGTCTTTTTCAAGGCGTAATATGTCGTCTTGCGTAAACTGCGATAATGCCACCGTTACAGCTTTCATCCTGGCACCCAATTTCTTCCCAAGTGCGACAAAATTGGGCTTTACCTTTTTCCGTATAAAATTGTTGTCCGGGCTCAGGTACTCTATTTCCTTCACATTTACTTCTGCCTTTACCAGGTCTTCTACCTTTCTCAACTGTGCCTCCATCCCCGGGTTGAAAACCGGTATCAGTACCTTTTGCAGCGGCTGGCGTACTTTGATATTTACTTTCTTGCGGAGCGAAAGTACCAGCGACGAGGCATCCTGCGCCAACTGCATCCTTTCTTCCAGCGATTCATCGATGGCAGCGATATTGGCTTCGGGATAAGTAATGTGATGCACCGATTCCGCATTAAACCTTCCGGTAACGGCATCGAGGTTACTAAAAATGCGATCACTAAAGAATGGCGATACGGGGGCGATCAGCCGGGTAATTGTTTCCAGGCACTCATACAGGGTTTGGTAAGCGCATATTTTATCCTGCTCATACTCTCCTTTCCAGAACCGGCGCCTGCATAAACGAACATACCAGTTGCTTAAATGTTCATCAACAAAATCTTCTATCACCCTGCCTGCCTGCGTAGGTTCATAATCATCCAGGTACAGGTTAACTTTTTTTATCACACTATTGAGCGAGGAAAGGATCCAACGATCTATTTCCGGCCGCTCTTCCAGGGGAATATACTTTTCCCGGAAAGCAAACCCGTCTACATTGGCGTAAAGGGCAAAAAACTGGTAGGTATTATATAATGTACCGAAGAACTTCCGTTGCACCTCCCTGATGCCTTCGATATCAAACTTCAAATTATCCCATGGTGATGCATTGGTGATGAGATACCAGCGGGTAGCATCGGCTCCATACTTTTCAATGGTTTCGAAAGGATTTACCACATTGCCCAGGCGCTTGCTCATTTTATTACCATTCTTATCCAGCACCAGGCCGTTTGAAACTACAGTCTTGTAGGCTACCGAATCAAAAAGTAAAGCCGCTATCGCATGCAGGGTATAAAACCAGCCGCGCGTTTGATCCACACCTTCAGCAATAAAATCAGCGGGAAATGATTGCCTGAACTCTTCCTTATTTTCAAACGGATAATGCCATTGGGCATACGGCATGGCGCCGCTATCAAACCATACATCGATAAGGTCCGGCACCCTATGCATGGGTTTTCCCGAAGGGCTCGCGAGTATAATCTCATCTACATATGGTTTGTGCAGGTCCAGAATTCCCTCGTGCAGGTAATGTTTGTTGATGTCCGCGCCCAATACTTCATTGGCCTTACGGATTCCGGCATTCAATTCTTCAATCGACCCGATACAAACCTCTTCTTCTCCATCTTCTGTTCGCCAAATAGGCAAGGGTGTACCCCAGAAACGACTCCTGCTAAGATTCCAGTCCACCATATTCTCCAGCCAGTTGCCAAAACGGCCTTCACCCGTAGATTTCGGTTTCCAGTTAATCGTTTTGTTCAACTCGACCATACGGTCCTTGATAGCCGTGGTTTTAATAAACCATGCGTCCAGTGGATAATACAAAACAGGTTTATCAGTACGCCAGCAATGCGGATAGCTGTGTTCGTATTTTTCAACTTTAAAAGCGCGATTCTCTTTCTTCAGTTTAACAGCAATGTCAATATTTACATCAACATATTTTGGTTCATCTTTATAATCCTTTACATACCGGCTGCTGAACTCACCCAGTCCATTCACAAACTTGCCTTCCCTGTCCACCATCGTGAGTATACCTATATTATATTTCTTTCCCACACGGTAGTCATCCGCTCCAAATGCAGGTGCGGTATGTACTATGCCGGTGCCATCTTCCGTGGTCACAAAATCGCCAACCAACACGCGAAACGGATCTGCACCCGGACTACTTTCCTTTATCACATCCACACTATTCGCCTCGAAAGGAAGTAACTGTTCGTACTTCAATCCTTCCAGTTCACTTCCCTTAAATGTTGCAATTATCTGCCATGGCAGCAGCTTTTCCCCTTCCTTATAATTTTCAAAATCTCCATTCTCACCTTCAGGTTTAAAATATTTACCAACCAATGCTTTGGCCAGGATAACATTAACCGGGAGATGTGTATAAGGGTTAAAAGTTTTTATTAAAACATATTCAATGTTCGGACCTACAGTCAATCCAAGGTTGGATGGAAGCGTCCAGGGAGTAGTGGTCCATGCGAGAAAAAAAACTTCATTGCTGTGTGTTCCTGACTTAACAGCATCTTCAATCTTCTTAAGGACTGGTTTGCCAGCCGGCACTAATGACGTTGCAACCGACAACCGGAACATCGCAACTGCACTTGTATCCTTTACATCTTTGTAAGTACCTGGCTGGTTCAATTCATGTGAACTTAATCCTGTACCCGCAGCAGGTGAATAGGGTTGTATACTTACACTTTCATACAACAAACCTTTTTTGTATAGCTCACTTAGCAACCACCAGAGTGTTTCGATGTATTCATTCTTGAAGGTGATATAGGGGTCGTTCAGATCTACCCAATACCCCATCTTGCGGGTGATATCATCCCATTTATCTTTATATCGCAATACAGCTTCCCGGCATTTCTGATTGTATTCTTCTACAGAGATCTTTACGCCGATATCTTCCTTTGAAATTCCCAATTCTTTCTCTACGCCCAATTCGATAGGTAATCCATGTGTATCCCATCCACCTTTTCTTTTTACCTGGAAGCCTTTCATGGTTTTGTACCGGCATACCAGATCCTTCAACGTTCTCGATATTACGTGATGGATTCCGGGCATCCCGTTGGCACTGGGAGGGCCTTCATAGAAAACAAAAGGGGTAGCGCCTTCACGTAAGGACACGCTTTTTTCAAAAGCTTTTCCTTCGTTCCAGATAGCCAGCATCTCCTTTTCAATTTCCGGTAAATTCAACCCTGAAAATTCCTTGTATTTGGCTGCCATAGTGCTTTTAACCCCAATTTTTAGGTGGGCAAAGGTACGGGAAAGTAATGAAGAGCGAGACCGGGAGCGGGAGTGCTAACGGGAGGGGCCGTGACAAAAAAGTGATTGCCAGGCGCAATTCGTCCTTCGTTCCCCTCGCCCTTCAATGGTCGGTATAATAATTGAGGAAATGGGGTGCGAGTTCCCGGCAGCTTACCTGGAATAAGACCTCAATTAATAATTTATGGACAATACAAGCCGGGCCAACATCACGGATTGTGAAACCGAACCAATACATATTCCAGGAACTATTCAATCCCACGGATTCTTGCTGGCACTGAATCCTGTCACTCTTGCTATTGAAAGGGTGTCGGATAATATTGCAGCTTTTACCGGCCTGCAGCCCACTGAAATCCTGGGTCGCGACGTGGCAGTATTGCAGGATGCTATTCAAACAAAAAACGGGTCATCTCTTACCGACCTGCTACATCTTGGAAGAATGACGGGGAATTTTGAGCAATTGAATCCACAAAAAATTGCGGTGAATGGTAATGATATGTTCCTGATCATTCACCAATACAAAAATTCTTTGATTTGCGAATGTGAGCCCGGTCAAACGGCGGACGAAAACATCACCCTCCAAAAAATTATGAGCACTGCCCTGGCTGTTATCCAGTCGTCGGGCACCCTACCACGGTTATTGACGAGAGTTGCGGACCTGGTAAAGGAAATTACAGGCTACGACCGGGTGATGATCTATAAATTTCACAAGGATGACCATGGCGAAGTTGTTGCCGAATCGAAGAATGAAGATCTTGAAAGCTGGCTCAACCTTCACTATCCTGCCAGCGATATACCTGCCCAGGCACGGGAGTTATATAAGCTAAACCTTGTTAGGATAATTGCCTCGGTTAATAGTAAGCC
>CBFGYO010000239.1:0-4333 GCA_965652975.1 uncultured Chitinophagaceae bacterium
TTTTAATAATGCATCGAGTTGATCAAACCGGGTATCCCAGGTAGCCCGGAAAGGTTGAAGCCATTTGTCCACTTCTTTTAATTTTTTAGAGTTAAAATGATAATATATCTCACGGCCCGTCTGCTCCTGTTTTACCAATTGGCATTCGGTAAGAATTTGGATATGCTTGGAAATTGCCTGCCTGCTACTGTCGAAATGTTCTGCCAGTGCAGTTGGCGTCATGGCCCCCATTGCCAGCAGGCTCAAAATCGCCCTCCGTGTAGGATCGGCAATAGCCTGGAATACGTCTCGTCTCATTGATTAAATTTATTAATTAGCAACTGTTCGGTTGCAAATATATGTGCAATTGAACGGTTGCGCAAATATTTTTTTTGGACGCAAAGTGCGCGAAGGAATCGCAAAGGGCGCTAAGACTCTTTGCGCTCTTTGCGTCTTCTTAGCATCCTTTGCGTCCCTTTCTTCGAATAAGAAGTATTCTATTTATCTTGTAAGACGATCAATGACTATCCCCGATAAATACGAAAAATTAAACAACCCGGTCTGGCACTCCCTCACCGAAACTCACCACCAGTTTTCAATTAATAATGACGGCATAAAATTCTATCACCCAGATTTTTGTCCATTTGGGGGAGCTAATAAATCACAAGGTCTTTCCCCTTACCTGGATCAATACGCTAAATTGGTTGATAACTTCTATGTTGTCGGCGACAAACCTGATATACCTCCAAAACTGTCAATAAATAAAGAACTTGTTTGCCTTCAAATGGTGCTGGAGGATAGGATCACGGTACAGGGTACCGAAAAAATATTCAGCTTGAACCAGGGTTATACGGAGGAACTATTTGAACTGGTTAACCTGGTTCAGCCGGGTTATTTCCGATCAAAAACCGTGCTGCTGGGAGATTATTTCGGAATATTTCAGGATGGAAAGCTGATTGCGGCGGCGGGTGAGCGTATGCAGATGAATGAATTTGTGGAGGTAAGCGCCATCGTTACCCATCCGGAATATAATGGTAAGGGTTATGCAAAACAATTAACTGCATATACAGTCAACAATATCTTTTCTAAACAAAAAGTTCCTTATCTACACGTGGCCAAAAGCAATCTTCCTGCGATAAATCTTTATAAGAAACTTGGTTTTGAGACAAGAAGCGAGATCAGCTTCTGGAATATTAATAAGAGAGGGGAGTGAGGGAGTAAATTTGAGCTAGTACGGTCACAGAGCACACAACGAAGCGCAGAGTTACACAGAGAGATTTCTCCGTGGCCTTCTGCGCTTCACCGTGTACTCTGTGGCCGTACTTACTCGACAACACTCCACTCTTCCATCTCCACTCCTCAAACTCTAATGTCGAGCCCAGTTTACACTATCATCCGCTCCATCTTTCTTAGCCCGTGCAATTACAGCATTAGCAACTTTCCGTCCTAACTCAAGACCCACCTCGTTATCTGTCCGGAAATGTATACCACCCTGGAACCTTGATTCAGCGCCGTCCTTTGCACGCTTCTGAAACAATGCACGTTCCGCAGGAAAGAAATAAGAAAATAATTCGCCATTCACGCCACTGATCACCGCGTGTCCTGAAGGATATCCGGGAAATGGAGGAGTGAAAATAAGTGTCGGTTTGAAAGTAGTATCATATTGATTGGGACGTAATCCCCAATAGGCGTACTTGGCATCCCAGCAGGCTGTGAATGCATCATAAATTGCCACGTTGCTAAGTGCATACAACCGTGCAGCCTGTGGCGGATCGAGGTGAATATTGTACTCAAATATTTTTTTGCTAAGGATATCTTCCGGACTGTTGGCCCAATAAAAAGCGTTGGAAATGGAGCGGAAAGTAGGTTTGAATTTTCTTAGCTCCTCCATATCCTTTGCAAAATCAGGAGGTGGTCCGGGGCGATACTGGTTGCCACTGTCAAGCACAACCGTTTTGTTGCGACCCGCCATGGGGAACATTGGGTTTTTGCCTTTCCAATACGTTGGACCCTCGGGAATCTTTCCATCCCATGCAGTTTTGTGTATATAATCTTTGGTATGCGCGATCTCTATCTCGGCGATCTTTTTTCCCAGTTCATATCCCGCACGCGTATCACTCGGGTATGCAACACCCGCTGCCACCCGTGAAGCGATCGCCTCCTTCGCCATTTTGTTGACCGAATCTGCAAGATGAGGATAAAAATGTCCAATGATAGTTGCGGCTACACCCGCAGCCACTGAATGTTCACAGGGATAAGACGGACTTTGTGGTTTATTCACATAAGCCTTTACACGATTGTTCGCAGTATAGGGCCTTGCACGGTTATAGGCATATTTGGTATCCCAGGCAACAATCATTGCATCGTAGATCGCTGTGCCCAGCAACAGGTTTGCAAGCACACCCGTGGAAGCTGTGTCGGTGATCCAGATCTTATTTATCATTTCCTGCCAGCGGTAGTTTGGCGCACCAGCGTTCCAGTAAAGGACCTGTTGCCAACCCGCAGAATCCAGGGTTTGCTGTTGAGCTATTACCTGGGCAATTTCATCTTTTGATGACGTGGGTGCCGGCAGGCGGTAAGTTTTACCTGACTTTATAAACCAGGGTTTCCAGTCGCCGACAGGTTGTTCAGTCTGGGCCTGAATCAGGCCATGGAACAATAGAAAGAAGAGAAGGACAGTTACATTTGTTTTCATATACTCATGTTTTCACAAGAATAGATGAATTAAGATAACAACGGTATCCACTGTCAATAAACGACACGTTGCGGTAAACGAACAACGGTAATTTACACACTACAATGAAAGTGCAAAGGGGATAAAATTTGAAAAACCCGGAAATAATAGTTGGATTCAAGTGGAATTTGTGATCAACGATAAGATTAGCTCCTACTGATATTTATTAAATATCAGCCTTTAGATTGGTATGGTATAAATTAATTGACGTAAACCTGTTTTTCGTATACCCAAAAGTCAATTCTGTATATTAGAATAGGAATCGAAGAAGTTTTGACGACATTTATCCCACAAACCAGTTCATGACGGTAGCATTCGACAAACAACGGTTCAAAATTTATATACGGATTGGCATTGCATTATTTTTTTTAATGTTATTCCGCGACCTGGCCACTTACCCTTACGATCAATTTTTTAAAAGAGCAGTAAACAATTTTTGGCTGATCAGTTATCTCATCGTGCTCAATTTCATATTATACGAGTATACACTTCCTTTTTTCAAGCTGAGCGTTAAACGAATAGTATTGGGCATCCTGTTTTTATTTATCCTGATCATGGGTTATTCGTACGCGTTTTATGGGTGGAGGCATATTTTAATTGAGCTGGGTCTTTATTTTCCACTGAGAGTTGCAACTTCATTGAAAGAAGGGGTCACATACCATTTCTCCTATGCAGTTTTCTCAATTGTCTTTTTCGGTATCGTAAAACACATTTACGACTATTATAAGTTGAAATCTGCCACACAACAACTCCGAATTGAAAAGCAGGCGGCAGAATTGAACTACCTGAAGTCGCAAACCAACCCGCATTTCTTATTCAACACACTGAATAATATTTATTCATTGGCCCGCGATAAGTCGGAGCTTGCGCCTGAATCCATCCTTCGTCTATCAAAGATCTTGCGTTTTATGCTTTATGAAACCGGAGGAGATTATATAGCGATTGAGCAGGAGCTGAAGATCATTACGGATTATATCGAACTTGAAAAATTACGTTATGATGAATCGCTACGCATCAATTTCAATTATGACGTCGAAGATATGCGCCAGGCGTTGCCTCCTTTATTATTGATTCCATTGGTTGAAAATGCATTCAAACATGGCGTTTCCGAAACCAGGAGCCAGCCATACATTGATATACATCTTACAGTCAACAAGCGTCAATTGGCGTTTGTAGTCAAAAATTCGAGCGATCGGTTGCAGGAAGATGGCGCCGTGAAAGAAAACATTGGCCTCTCCAACCTGCGACGGCAGTTGGAACTACTCTATAAAGATTATAATTTAACGGTGCGGCAAAGCGAAACGGCTTTTACCGCCACTTTGCAAATAAATCTGGCGAGCCATGTCTAAGATCAGGTGCATAATCATCGAGGATGAACCGTTGGCAGTAAAAGTGCTGACGGATTATATATCCCAGGTACCTTTCCTGGATCTGCAGGGTTCATTTAAAGATGCGATTCTCGCTACCGAGTACCTGCGCGAAAATTCAGTGGACCTTATTTTCCTGGATATCCACCTTCCAAAACTGAAAGGAATGGCGTTTTTGAAAACACTTTCGCATCCACCTGCCATTATTATCACAACGGCATATCATCAGTATGCTGTGGAAGGCTTTAATCTA
>CBFGYO010000240.1:0-4213 GCA_965652975.1 uncultured Chitinophagaceae bacterium
GTGAAGTATATCGTACGGGTCGCGAACTTTCAGATGAACAAAAGTTGATCGCAAACTTCTGGGATTGTAATCCATTCGCGGTGCAATTCCAGGGACATATGAGCATTGGCCTTAAAAAAATATCTCCCGGTGGCCACTGGATGGGGATTACGGGCATTGTTGCCGAAAAGGCGGGTCTTGATTTTAACCAGAGCATGTTATTACATACCCTGGTAGCAATGACCCTGCATGATGCTTTTGCGAGTTGCTGGGATGAGAAGTACCGTAGCAACCGTATTCGACCTGAGACTGCCATCAATCGATACATCGATCCCAATTGGAAACCATTGTTGCAAACGCCACCTTTCCCGGAATACAGCAGTGGGCATAGTGTAATTTCCACTGCCGTAGCGGAATTGCTTACTAGTTATTTAGGTGATCAGTTTTCGTTTACTGATACAGTTGAGACTTATATCGGTCTTCCTGCAAGAACATTTCCATCATTTCGTGCTGCCGCAGCCGAGGCAAGGATAAGTCGCTTGTATGGCGGTATTCATTTCCGTGATGCAATTGAAAATGGGGGAGAGCAGGGGCGGAAGATTGCGGAATTTATTATCGATAGGTTGAAGATTAGTTTCAAACCTGTTTATAAAGGGAATACAGCGGGAAAATAGGAAATTAATTTATTCGAGGAGGGAGAAAAAACTTTTACTGGCTTTTTTACCACATAGAATCATAGACACAAAGATCAACATAGTTTTATGTATTTGCCCGACAAACATTTCAATGGGACTTTAATACATAGGAGCATAGGCGTTTAATTTTCGAAATTAAAATTGCCTATGCTTTTACTATGCTTCTATGCTCCTATGTTTTTAAAAAAGCTGCTCAGGAAACGATCCAAACCATTCTATGTTGATCTTTGTGTCTATGATTCTATGTGGTAAAAAAGCGAATATCAAACTTCCCGCCTCCAAATTTTAGTACGTCCTTGCCTAATTCACCTCAATCTCATCCACAAACAGCCATGCCTTATGATCTGCGCCCGGCTTACCCTGCGGTATAATTCCGAAGTTGAAGATCTTTATTTTCAAAAACCGTGTTTTAAATGGTGATGCAAACTGAACCGTGGTTTTATCTTTATCTGCAGACTTTGTCAATGATACAGCAGGACCAGGAGCCACAAACTGTACACCGTCATCAGATCGTGCGATATCCACTGCAGCAGGAGAGTAGATCCAGCTTCCTTGTTGTTCGAGATGATGAATCACAACCTGGTTTACTTCCGTTTCCTTTCCCAAGTCAATTATTGCAATACAATCTTCGCCTTCAAAACCAAGGAATTCGGTTGTTCGTGCCATTCCTTTTATATTCTGAATGCCATTGACAAGAGTAAATGCACCATCCCCAGGATATTTTTTTGTTGCTGGTATTTCAAGCGATATTGCTTTACCAGTAGCTTTATTAAAATGGAATTCCTGGAAAATAGACTTCCCAATTTGCTTGTGTTCGCCATCAAATAATTTTGACTCTAAGAGGGTGCTTTTTTGAATTACAACAGGTTTGTCATAGTTAAAATAGTCATTGCCGCGCGTGGTATCAAGCCTGTATTGTACGTGTGCAGGTTTTAATTTGGTAGACAAACTCCACAAAATTTCACCGCTGGCATTCCCTGGCGTCGCCTTCGCAGCTAAATCATAATATGCGGTACTGTAATTTGCATTCCATTTTTTATAACGTTTTATTTGTCCAGGAAGACGTTCTTCAAAGCTCTTCCAATTTTTATTTTCTTTCATAGTCCACAACACCTCACTCAATGCACTCATGCGTGGAAAGATCATGTATTCCACCTTACGCGGATTTTTAATATACTCCGTCCACAAATTAGCCTGCGCACCAAGTATAAAGCCTGCTTCCTCGCTATTGAGTTCTTTCGGGATGGGTTCGTAGGCGTACACATTTTCAAGAGGATTATAACCGCCGATGGTCACCGAATCTTCCTGTTGACTTTGTGTATAATCAAAATAAACAGGATTGCCAGGGGTCATGATCACCTGGTGCTTTTGTTTTGCAGCCGTGATGCCACCCTCTTCACCACGCCAGCTCATCACTACTGCATTGGGTGCGAGACCGCCTTCAAGAATTTCATCCCAGCCAATCAATGTTTTTCCTTTGCCATTCAGGTATTTTTCCATACGCTGCACAAAATAACTTTGCAATTCATGTTCGTCTTTTAATCCAAGCTCCTTCATGCGTTGCTGGCAATGAGGGCATTGTTTCCAATGTGTTTTTGGACATTCATCACCACCGATATGAAAGTATTTGGAGGGAAAAAGAGGAATTACCTCATCGATCACATTCTGTAAAAAAGCGAACGTAGAATCTTTGCCTGCGCAAAACACATCGTCAAACACACCCCAGGTTTCCTGAACCAGCTTTACCCGACCATTCTTTTGCTCGTCGACACTTTTGCTGGAGATCATATTGGCAGGAATAGCTGTTGGCCTTTCCGGGAAGCAGCTCAGGAAGGGGTAGGCAGCAATTGCAGCACTGGCATGTCCAGGCATTTCAATTTCAGGAATAACGTCGATGTATCGCGAGCGCGCATAATCGACTACTTCCTTTACCTGTGCCTGGGTATAATATCCGCCATAACGTGTGTTGTCACTTCCTTTGCCAGGGTAACGACCAATGATGGTTCCATTTCGCCAGCCACCAACCGAAGTAAGCAAAGGATATTTTTTGATCTCGATCCTCCATCCCTGGTCTTCGGTAAGGTGCCAGTGAAAGCGATTAAACTTATGGTAAGCGAGGTAATCGATATATTTTTTTATAAATGAAACGGGAAAGAAATGACGGCATACGTCGAGATGCATACCGCGGTATTCAAATCTTGACCGATCGGAGATTTCTACAAAAGGGATGACTTTTTTTGCGCCTGCGTCCAGCGGGAGCAGTTGAAAAAATGTTTGCATCCCATAAAATGCAGCTACGTCGAAGTTGGCAGCAATTACCACGCCTTTTTGATCAACTTTTAGCTGGTAGGCAGCCTTACCGGAAGTTGGCATACGACGCATTTCGAAATTGATATCGGCCTTTTGTGTTGTGGAAACTTCCTTTACTACTACATTGAAATTCTTCTTCATTTCATCCCGGAAGTATGTAAACAATGGTTTCCAGTCATGTGCCGGGAATGTGGTGGATACGCTGATAGTATTCTTTACCGCATATGATCCTGCATGCTGTTTTACCTCCTGGGGCCAGGGCACCAAATTCAGCGTTTGGGCTTCGGACATACTGCAGGCAAATAGGGTGAGGATAAAAAAAATATAGCGCATAAAAGTCTTTACTTATAGTGATTGCAAACGGCGTTATGTAACCAGCATTTGGAAAAAGTTTTCTTCCTTATTGTGAAACCGGCAAAATGATACTGCTGGGATTGACAGCATCATGATATAATCGAATAGTCGCTTTTTGAAAATCGCTTTCGTTCGCTTCGTATATATTCAGGAATTTTTGTGGATTGCGATCGGCCAGCGGAAACCAACTGCTTTGCACCTGGATCATCAGACGGTGACCTTTTTTAAACGTGTGGGCGATATCTGGTAAGGCGAACTGTACTTTTTCGATCTTGCCGGGTGTAAATGCCTGCGGCTTTTCAAAACTGTTGCGGTATTTGCCACGCATGATTTCACCCCTTACCAGCATTTGGTAACCACCCATTGGGTAACTACCGCCGGTGCTTCGGTTGGGCTGCATTACATCACTAGTATATTTAAAATCGTCGGGGAATACATCAATAATTTTTACAACAAAATCAGCGTCGGTACCCGTGATACTCACTTTCAGGTTGGCAGCAATTTCACCCGCGAGTACCAGGTCTTCGGTCAGTGGCTCTGTTTGAAAAGTGATTACATCCGGGCGTCTTGCCGCAAAGCGCTGATCATCGGTCATGTATTCGCGGGTGCGACTATGATGCACATCTTCTGTATAGGGCACAGGATGCGCCGGATCGCTCACGTATTCGGTATACGAAGTGGATGCAGGTGGTTTTGTCCACGACAGTTTGCCATTTGCCAACAGGAATAGATCTTTTGGTTTACTGTCTGCTGGCGGCCATTGATCCAGTTTATGCCATTTGTTCTCACCCGTATAAAATATTGTTGCTTCCGCTATAGCAGGCTTGTCGCCTTTTCCTTTCAAATAATAATTAAAAAAAGGCAGCTCAATATTA
>CBFGYO010000241.1:0-4070 GCA_965652975.1 uncultured Chitinophagaceae bacterium
ATTTATTATCGGTACCGTTATCTAATAGCTACAACCTTAACTTTTGCTTACGCAAAAGCAGCACAAGCAGTATCACAACCGAGAAAATTGTACCAATGGGCAAATACCAAAGTGTCAGTATACTCAGGATAATTCCCAGGATAAAACTCCATCGTTGACGTGTCCACATGCCAACGACCCATAATAGCCACAATATTCCAAAGACTACGAACAGCGGTCCGAGTTGGAAGACGTCAATATCTAACTGATAAAATAATTCCGCCCAGGGTCCTGGTTTGTCCGGGCCAATGTATTTGCCATTGTTCATCACGTAGATGCCATCTGCTAACATATAAGCCCCGTTAATAAATCCCAATATGATGATTAGTATTCTCATGGTATTGAGGGTTGTGTGGTTGCTGAACTAAAGTAAATAAAATATGAAATAATTTTACACCAGGGTGGTTTCTGATGATATAAAATTCAGGTAGCAATAGAAATTTAATAATTAAAACGTTGTTACCTTTTCATCAACGGATCACAGGATTAAGTCTACAGATTGCATGAGTTTTGGAAATAGATAAAAGTAACCAGGGTGAAAATCTTTTTATTTTTTTGCTTATTTTTTTATGAAAGTGCCTGTGCACAGCTTATAAGCGCGTCACTGCCACAACCCCTGAGTAAACATGAAAAGTATCTTTTCTACCTGCATGGGGGTGTGGTAACCGTGTTGGGCAATAATGCTATCAACAGGTCGGTGCCGGAATGGGGTCCTTACGAATATCTGAATATTCTTGATTCACTGCGCATTCGTGGTTTCAATATTATCAGTGAACGCCGATTTGAATCGATTAGTGATTCGATCTATATCGAGAAACTGTACTTGCAGGTAGACAGCCTGTTAAAACAGGACATAGATCCAGCCAATATTTTAGTCGTGGGTGCCTCTGCAGGCTGGCATATCGCAATCCATGCTGCTGCGAAATTGAAAGACAATCGAATCAATTTTGTCATGATGGGAGGTTGTTGGCCTGAAACCTATAAAGATTATACTCATTTGGAATTGTATGGACGCTTTCTCTCCATTATTGAAACATCAGATCGCCACGGTACCTGCGTTAAAATATTTGAATCGCGGAATTTTGGCACAAGGTTTAAAGAAATAATACTTAATACGGGCTTAAGCCACGGCTTTTTTTATAAAGGACGCCGGGCATGGATTGATCCATTGTTAGATTGGTATTCCAGGTAGAGAATAGTGAAATAGATAATAGATAAAGTTGTTCAAATGAAATGATAAACTACTATCTATTATCTCTCATTTTAGTGGCTACATTTTCAATTTTGAAAGTGCTTCAATTGCTCCTTGGTTGTCGGGCTTGATGCTAAGCGATTTTTTGTACATTAAAATAGCCTGTTCCTTTTTCCCTGACTTTAGCAGTGCTTCACCATAACTATCATATACATTAAAGCTATTAGGATATAACAATGTGTTGATTTTAAATACCTCTAAAGCAAGCCGCTCGTGACCTTCAAAATCAGCACGCAGAAAATCATATCCCAGCCAGTTAATTTCCCGTTCGTTGATATAATAGCGTGATGTATCTGCTTTTAGGTCGTTGAAAATAACCACCGCATCATCTATTCCTTTTTCTTTCATCGTGCTGCCCAATACCCGGGCGAGCGAGGTTTTATTCACTTTCTCGATGCCGGCACGGTTGTTCAACAGGTATAGAGCTGATGTAGCCGCTCTACCAAAAGCGGGCCCTGCTGTATTGTCGAAGGCTACGATTGTTTGATCCGGATGGATATGGTGAAAGTAAAAGGTGGCTAGACCATAATTAAACCCGCTATGCCCAACTGATTTGCCCAATCCCGGTTGTTCATAAATACTCCATCCCATACCGTAAGATCCTTTGCCCTCGCCCAGCATCATATCCATCGAACCCTCCTGGAATGTAGTACCGTCGTTCAATTGCACTGGTGTATGCGCGATGTCAAGCGTTTCTTTCTTCAGCAATTTGCCGGAGAATATTGATTTATCAAACCTGAGCATATCCATAGTTGTAGACACAATGTTGGTGGAACCCACGAGCCCCCGGAGGTTGTAGTTGATGTAGCGGTACCGGGCGACGGAATCGGCAGGTATATAATGCATGCTGTACCAGTTGGGAAGCACATGGGCAATTGCCATTTTGTTTGAACGTGACTCAACCAAAACAAAGCTTTCATTCATTGCTGCGCGCCGGAAAATGTTTTTATCCAGGTATGCCGGGTAGGGCAACCCACTTACTTTTTCAATAATAAGCGCAAGCAGATCGTAATTGGTATTGCAATACTGCCATTTATCACCGGGTGCAAACGGCAAAGGTTTTTTCCAGGCTTGCAACGCAGGTATGATCGCCGAGTTGTCGATGATGCTATCGGGAAAGCGTGCGACAATATCTTCGTAAAGTTCTAGGTTGGGTAGCCCGGAAGTATGCGTGAGCAGGTGCCGGATTTGAATGGCAGGAAATGGAAAACCGGGCAGGTATTTTTGTACCTCATCCGCAAGCTTTAGCTTCTTTCGTTCTGCCAGTTGCAATACAGCCGTTGAAGTAATCACCTTCGATATGGAAGCAAGATTAAAGAGCGTAGATGCTGTATTTGGCAAGCCCGAAGCGAAGGATGCCTGTCCAAAACTTTTCTGGTAAACCACGCTGCCTTTTTCCGCCAGCAGCAAATTGCCATTGATTTGATTGGGATAACGAACCGAAAAAAAAGAATCTATTGCAGTTAGGGGAGGCTGGGCATAAGAACCTCCATGAAATATGAGGAAAATGGCAGATATGAATAGCAGCAGTGGCGGGAAGGAACCTGATCTTATCATGAGGGTGGAGGGTTTCGACAAAACTAGTATCATAAGCTCCCTTAGTGCATGTAGGAAAGCTCAAGAAAATGTCCAGATAAGCTATATTTGGCCATAAAGGCGCGTTTGCCAAAGTAAATCTGTGTGTATGCTGTATATCAACAACCGGTTTTGCGTGGAGGCGGATTCAAACCTCTTAAAAGACCTGGCTGAAGACAATGAAACGAGGCTGGAGCCGCGGATCATGGAGCTACTGTGTTTATTGTTAGAAAAACCAGGACAAGTGATAACCCGCGATCAACTGGTCGCCACCATTTGGAAAGATTATGGGGGAGGAGATGACGGACTAACCCATGCCATATCCACGTTGCGAAAGGTGCTGCATGATCATAATAAAGAGCTCATACAAACCATTCCTAAAAAGGGTTATTCCTTTGCAGGCCAGGTTAGACACGACTTACCTACAGCGTCCAGGAAAGTAAACAAGCTGCTGATTGCTGCGACAATTTTAATAATAGTTGCCATCCCCGTTGCCCTGCCTGCTTTCAGAAGTAGTAAAAACAACTCTGAACAGAAGTTGCCATTTACCGAAGTAGCATACCCGGCGAATAATGCCGAATTTGACAGTTCAGAAGAGAACGCACAGAATACAGTTGTCACCGTTGGACCAGACCATAAGAAATACAAGCTGGTCATGATAGGCGATCAGCCGCCCCGCTTCTACATTAACGACAGCCTGATTCCCGTGCACCACTGGGATCCCTATATGCCTTTAATCAACAAACTTAAAATTCAACTCAAGACCCCTAAGAAATAGATAATAGTGAATTAGATAATAGATAATAGATTATCCAGCCTGGAAAAACTATTATCTATTATCTAATTCACTATTATCTAAAAACTAGTTGCTTTGTCCATTTCCCAACAAGTCATCATTTGTAACTCCCTTCTTCTTCGATACATTCTCATTCAGTTTACCGAAGTTCCATGTAAGGCTTAAGGCAAGCCCGGCAAACGGCATAGTGGTGATAGAAGTAGTTTGGAAAGATGGATCGGTTGTTATTACTTTATAGTCCCTGTTCTTTTGGAAGAAGTTGGCACCCATCAGGGAAGTGGTGAGTTTTTCATTGAAGAATTTGTAACCGATGCCTGTACCATACCAGATATTCAAAGGCCATTTGGTCTGGATGGTTACCGGGCCGCGCCAGAAGCCTGCATAACCTGTAGCCGTAAATCGTTTGCC
>CBFGYO010000242.1:0-3970 GCA_965652975.1 uncultured Chitinophagaceae bacterium
CTACAAGCAGAAATATTTCCTGAATGCTTCATTCCGTCGTGATGGTTCATCACTTATTTATAATCCTGAAACACGTTCACAAAACTTCTGGGCAGTAGGTGCCGCGTGGGAACTTACCAAAGAAGGATTCATGGACGGACAACGCTTTTTTGATTACCTGAAATTGAAAGGGTCTATCGGTGTGCTGGGCAACCAGAATACTTATAATACCGATTATCCATATTTCCCAGGTTTAGCGGCTGGCGCAACTGCGGTATTTGGAAACCAGGTATTCCCATCTTATGCTCCTAACTACAATGTTTCAGAGGATCTCAAATGGGAAAGTGTAAAGGCTATCGACATCGGATTTGAGTTTAATGCGTTAAGAAACAGGTTGCATGTAGAAGCTGCTTATTATAATAAGAAAACACGAGATATGTGGGCTTACCTGCGTGTGATCGGTGTGAATCCTACTTTAGGTAACCTGGGAAGTGTAACAAATAAAGGTTTTGAATTGAGTGCGACATGGGATCAAAAGCTGGCAACTGATCTGACATTGTCTTTGTCGGGAAATATCACAACTTATGACAACGTGGTAACGTCACTTGCCACACCACTTCCTGCCGACGAGCAGTTTCCCAACCAAACATCAGTAGGTATGCCTATTGGTTACTTTTACGGTTATGTAGTTGAAGGCGTGTACCAGTCATATGCTGATAAACTTGCCTCACCGGTATTTACTGAGTTTGCATACGGCCCTGGTGACCTGAAATATAAAGACATCAATGGTGATGGCCAGATCAACGCCGACGACAAAACAATGATTGGTAATCCAACACCTGATTTCACATACGGTGGTTCTGTGAACCTCATTTACAAAAACTGGAACCTCGGTGTTGACGTAGTTGGTGTATATGGAAATGAGATCTACCGCTACTGGATGACTTCAGAGAATATTTTCTCTATCTACAATTATCCAAAGTATGCGCTTGACCGCTGGCATGGTGAAGGAACTTCCAACTGGGTTCCGATCCTCGACCAAACGCACAAAGTAAACAGGGTAGCCTCTTCGTATGGTATTGAAGATGGAAGTTATTTCCGTATTCGTAATGTGCAGGTGGGATATAATTTCCCAGCTAAAATGATCGAGGGCCTTCATTTGAAGTCTGCCCGGCTTTTTGCAAACATCCAAAACCTGAAAACCTGGAGGAGAAACCTCGGATATTCACCTGAATTTGCTGGAACTGCCACCAATGGTCAGCCTGCAACTTCATTCGGTATAGATGTTGGTGATGCTAATAGTACCATCCCTATCGTTTATACTTTTGGTTTCAACGTCAACTTCTAAACACAACAGATAAAACAAGATATTATGAATACGATCAAAAGGATTTTATGGGGATTAGTAATCGCTATCCCTATATGCACGCTCCTCCCGGGGTGTAAGAAATTCCTTGACAGAAAACCTTTAACTGCCACCTTCGATGATTTGAACCAGGGTGGTGTGGAAGGACTGATATTTGGTTTATACGGAGGTATACGCAACCCGGATATCGCAGGTATTGGCTTTGGAGGAATCAACTGGTTAGGTATGCATGCCTTACGTTCCGACGACCAGGAGATTGTTGCCGATCCCGGTGCCGGCGGATGGCATACTACATATGATCTCTTTCAGTATGTGAAAGATGACTGGAGCACCAATGAATATTGGGCACGCCATTATACCCTCATCAACCTGGCAAATACTGCCTTACATACCATCGATTCTCTAGGTCTTACGGATCAGGCGACCTTGATTAATGAAGCAGAAGCTAAATGGTTCAGGGCATATTCCTATTTTGAAATGGTACGTACTTATGGCCAGGTGCCATTGATTGACTTCCCTGTGCTTAAAGCTTCTGATGCAAATATTGCTAAATCAACAGAAGCACAGATCTATGCACTGATAGATGCTGACCTCACATTTGCAGCGCAACATTTACCACTCAACTGGATAGTTGCTGCCGGGCAACCGAGTAAATATCCTGGCCGACTTACCAGTGGTGCTGCACGCACGCTGCATGCAAAAGCATTGTTGTACAGGCAAAATTGGGCCGGAGCATTGGGTTTGTTGCAGACTGTTATCGCATCTGGCGAATATGAATTAACAGACGAGTATTGGAAAATTTGGAAAACAGCAGGCGAAAACAACAAGGAATCAATTTTTGAGATCCAGGCTTATCAGAGTGCCGGCGCTGCCGACAACTACTGGAGCTGGTGGGGTACGCAACAAGGAGTGCGTGGTGCAGGTGAATGGAACCTTGGTTGGGGATGGAACACACCAACACAAAATCTTGTTGATGCCTACGAAACAGGCGACATCAGAAAAGAATCAACGATTCTATTCTCCGGTCAGGCCGATGGTGCCGCCACAGGTGGATACGGTAGAACGCTGCCGGCATATCCTTCGATTCCCGCGAAGTTTTGGAACAAGAAAACATATGCCGACCCGGCTGAGCAACAAGTGGTGGGCGACCCGGCAGGAGCAGCTTATATCAACCAGCGCGTGCTCCGTTATTCCGATGTATTGCTCATGGCTGCCGAAGCCGCGAATGAAATTGGTGGAGCCGCGAATGAAATTCTTGCAACTAACTGGGTGAATGAAGTAAGAAACAGGGCTAAACTACCCGATGTAGCCTTCGTAAGTAAGGCACAGATGCGAGCGGTTATAAAACAAGAGCGACGAGTAGAATTTGGTATGGAGGGCGAACGGTTCTTCGATCTTGTGCGATGGGGGGATGCACCTGCCGTACTCGGTGCGTTGGGATACCAAAATCGACACCGGTACTACCCGCTACCGTCGCCAGCTATAGCTGCCAACCCGAACCTTGTACAGAACCCGGATTATCCATAACATATTCATCCATCCTTTACCCGCAACAAGGGTAAAGGATGGATATACGTTTCAACGATTTTCTGAATTCAATAATAAATTAACCATGAATAATATACCACAGTTATTAAAAAAAGCCTGGATCCCTTTGCTGGCAATTGCTGTAGTCAGTTGCGAAAAAAAGGACAAACCATCATTGGGGGATTACCCGGCTGATGCGTACCCGCCTGGAGGAGCATTGAAATTTTATACCGCATTTGATGGCACAAGCGCCGATCCCCTGCGTAATGCAGTAGACAGTATTCGTGCAAATTTCCCTCTTGAAAATCCGTTGGCATCTGTAGACGGCATATCAGGTAAAGCAATAAAAGGAGCAGCAGCAAAAGACAAAGCAATCAAATACGGATCGGCTAACGACTTTGCACAATCCACAAGCTGGACGATAGCTTACTGGATGAAAAATACTCCTGCAACCGACGGCGAACCTGAGTTCCATTTTTCATTGCCTTCCACTACCGATGCCTACTGGCACAAGAGCAGCCTTTTCTTATTGGTTGAAAAAGGTGGACCGGATCCAGGTAATAGCTCACCAACTTTGATGGCATGTAAACTTGCAATTGAAGATAACTGGGTTGAATTCGTTGGCGATAATAGACTGCCTAATTTATTAAATGGCAACTGGCACCACCTGGTATTTACATACGATCAAACAGATTCTAAAGTTCGTGCCTACGTGGATGGTAATCTTGCTAAAACTTTGGGACCAGTTATGAAAGGAAGTTCACCCCGCGGTGCAACACCTTTTACCAACACCAGCAATTTTCTTATCGCTGGCTGGAATAAGCACGGTAATGTAGCTGGTGCTACTGATCCGTGGATTCACTCTTATTCAGGATCGATGGACCAGTTCAGGCTTTATAGCAAAGCATTGACCGCGTCGGAAGTATTGGCTTTGTACAATAGCAAATTGTAATTATAGCGTTTTCGTTTTGAGCAAAGCAGCATAAGCAGTAAAGGGCTGAACATCTTGTTTCAGCCCTTTTAATCTTATTAGTAGTATCAAATAAGCAGGATCTTACATGCGTATCGTGAAGAATAGTTTAATTGCACTATGCATTT
>CBFGYO010000243.1:0-3947 GCA_965652975.1 uncultured Chitinophagaceae bacterium
ATCAGGCTGCGGGCTCCAGGCAATAAGCTGTATACAGCCAATTTCCCCAAGCCCGCAGATAAATTATTTTTTAGGCGCTTTCTTTTTACCAGCAACCGTTTTCCTCTTTCCTTTCCTTGTACGGCTATTGGTTTTTGTGCGCTGTCCGCGAACCGGCAGACCTTTACGATGACGAAGGCCACGGTAACAGGCGATATCAAGCAAACGCTTGATGCTCATCTGTACTTCCGAACGGAGCTGACCTTCTACCTTGAATTCTTCCGTAATAGTATTACGAATGGCATTCAGGTCATCATCATTCCATTCATGTACTTTCTTGCTGCGATCAATGCTGTGCTTGTCAAGAATGTACTTGGCAGTAGCAGGACCGATACCATATATATAGGTAAGTCCAATTTCGCCTCTTTTATTTTTTGGTAAGTCTACACCGGCAATACGAGCCATATTATCTTTTTATAGTTTGTTAGTGTCTGTTGAGCTGCGAGCTGCGGGCCTCGAGCCTCGAGCTTAAGTCAGCTTTTTATTATCCCTGGCGCTGCTTGAAGCGGGGATTCTTTTTGTTGATGACGTACAGTTTGCCTTTACGACGAACGATCTTGCAATCTGCACTTCTTTTTTTGATGGATGCTCTTACTTTCATTTTGTCTGGCTTTGAGCTTCGGGCTCCGAGCGACAAGCAACGCTGCTTTCACTCATAGCACACAAGCTGATTATTTATACCTGAAATTAATTCTGCCCCTTGTCAAATCATATGGCGAAAGCTCCACCCCTACCTTATCGCCCGGAAGGATACGGATGTAGTGCATCCTCATTTTTCCGGAGATGGTTGCCAATATTTCGTGGCCGTTTTCCAGTTTAACCTTGAACATAGCGTTGGACAGGGCTTCCAGGATTACTCCATCTTGTTTGATAAGTGCTTGTTTCGACATAAATTTTAGGGCTGCAAAGATAGGCGTATGCACCCGAAAAAAGAAGAATCGGTATTTTTTTTTCCAACTATGGGGGAAAAATCCAGGTCGGAGGGCAAGAAAATGCTAAGTGCTTGATTTCAATGTAATTCCAATGGCACTTTGGTCATAGAAAGATGCAGGTTTTGCAATTCATGCACGCCCAGCGGGAAATTAAAATGGCGCCTGTCTTCCCGCCACCACATTTCTATGTTTGAAAAATCGCCTTTGCGGGGTGTAACCAGCCGGAAAGAGTCTTTTTTGTATTTCACGGCACCATCCACCTCCTCTTTGGTAAACCCAAGGCGGCTCAACTGGTTTTCATCTAGCGGCACTGCGTACATTTCGTCGGGACTATACCAGAATTCCTGGACGCCATTATTTACCAGCGCCTGGCCTTCTTCAAAATTGGTTTTTACAACTGTTCCTTCTCTTTTAACGCCTTCATCGTCCACTACAATTATATCCCCTGGTTTCAGATCGCCGATTTTTAGCATAGCAATACGTTTTTAGTACTCCGAATATAAAAAAGATTAGGATTCCTGCGAAATCGAATACCCCTCGCCGGTTTCCAACGGTCTTTGAGAAATCCCGGCGGTATGTAAGAGAAGTTCTCGCAGATGGAGCGGATTAAACAGATTAAGGGGACAGCAAAGAATGGCAGGACCCTTCTCTCCTTTGCTTAATCAGAATGGTGAAAGGTCCGCCAAAGCGAACCTTTCAATAACCGCCCTACCCCATATCAACGCATCATTACCGGGCGGCACTGTTTGTGAAGTTCTTTTACAATAACCGGGGCAAGGTCACTAAAGACCTAAGGTTAACGAGTGAGAAAAACAGGCTGGAAAAATTTTGTTTACTGATTACACGTAATGATGATCTATAAAGCGTGGCATATTTATAAGATTGATATTCCAAATATACCTTCCAGGCGTTGTGGTATCCAAGACTATTTACACAATGTTCCCGTGATTTTTCGGTAAGCAGTTCGTGAAAAATCTTTTATTCATGTATAAAATAAAACCGGTAGTTGAACATCTTTTGCTCAACTACCGGTATAGAAAAAATCGTTCTTATTCTGCCCAGCTCATTACATAATCATCGTTTTCGATGCTCAATGCATCCCTGGTCAGCATCAATGGATGAAATGTATCGACCATTACGGCCAGTTCCTTGGTTTCTTTGGCACCAATACTTTTTTGTACAGCGCCGGGGTGAGGACCATGCGGTATGCCCGCAGGATGTAATGTGATCATTCCACGAGTAACATTCTTACGACTCATAAAATCGCCATCAACATAATACAACACTTCATCGCTGTCGATATTGCTATGGTTGTATGGTGCGGGTATTGCCTGTGGGTGATAGTCGAACAGGCGTGGACAAAATGAACAAACCACAAAATTGTTGGCTTCGAATGTCTGGTGCACTGGTGGTGGCTGGTGTACGCGTCCTGTTATTGGCTCAAAGTCATGAATGGAAAATGCAAATGGGTAGCAATACCCATCCCAGCCTATTACATCAAACGGGTGAGTTCCATAATGCAGGCCATAGATCATTCCTTTTTTCTTCGCCCTGATTAAAAAATCACCTTTATCGTCAAAGGTTGGGAGATTCTGTGGTCCTCGGATGTCACGTTCACAATAGGGCGAATGCTCCAGCAACTGTCCGTACTTACTCAAATATTTTTTCGGATACCGGATGGGACTGAATGATTCAACGATAAATAACCGGTTGTGCGCGTCGGCAAATTCAATCTGGTAGATCGTGCCGCGGGGTATGACAAGGTAATCACCGTAATCAAAAGGCAGCTCGCCATACATCGTGCGTAGCATGCCCTTGCCTTCGTGCACGAATATCATTTCGTCGGCATCGGTATTTTTATAAAAATAATCCTTCATCCCTTCCTGGGGAGCAGCCAGTACAATATGACAGTCGTTGTTGACCAGCACTGGCTTCCTGCTTTCAAGAAAATCCTTTGCCGGATGAATTTTGAAACCATCAAAGCTTCGATGCTTCAACATTTTTTCTTCAGCAATTATTGGTGCTACATTTACCTGCGGTTCGGTTTTAATGATCTGTGTTGGTGGATGAATATGATACAATAGGGAATAATCATTGGAAAAGCCTTCAGTGGAAAATAATTGCTCGGAGTATAAACCACCATCGGGTTTTCGAAACTGCGTATGTCGCTTATGCGGAAATGTTCCCAGTTGTTGATAGTGAGGCATGACAGTTACTAAAATTGAGGGTTAAAGGTAACGAAATTGAAATCTGAAAATTTGGAAATGTGTGAAATGTAAAATGTGGAAATGTGGAAATATGGAAATGTGAAAATGCCCCACCCAATTACTATCGGGTGGGGCATTTGGCGATATAATTTTTATACTTTCACTCTATACCTATCGGGTTCCATATTTTCATATTTTCACATCTCCACATTTTCACATTTTCACATAATTATGGTCCAATTAGCAACTGCCGGCTTGTTGATAATAAAAGAAAGAAAGCTATTGCTCGCGTTCAGCATTAACAAGCAATGTTTTTATTTGCCTGGAGGAAAAATTGACGCAGGAGAAACAGCAGAACAGGCATTGTGTCGCGAAATAAGCGAGGAATTGAATATTCATCTTGATCCGGCAGACTTAACCTACTATACACATATCAGCGCGTCTGCCTATGGAGAAACTGATGGATTGATTATGGAGCAAGAGTGTTATTTTTTAAAAAAACAGGCCACACCAATTGCTTCGGCCGAAATCGGCGAGCTACGCTACTTTACTCTACAGGAATATATGCTCGAAAAACAGCAGGCGCCAGGTGCGGTGATGATCCTGCAGCAATTGAAGAATGCAGATATTATTGACTAGTCAATGTGGAACCCGATAGCTATTTGGTGTGGAAATAGGCGACCCCCGTTTCGTATTTTTATACCTGTAATTATCGTGTCCAACATTTTCACACCCGATAGCTATCGGGTTCCATATTTTCACATTTCCA
>CBFGYO010000244.1:0-3809 GCA_965652975.1 uncultured Chitinophagaceae bacterium
ATCTTTTATCTTTTATCTAATCGAAATTAGAAAGCCTTCTTCTCTATTTTATTCCCATCAACGTCCAACTCCACAATCTCGTAACCCAGTTTTTTTACTCCATCGAGGATTTTTGCTTTATCGCCTACGAGGAGGATATTCATTTGTTCCGGGCGGATGTATTTTTTAGTGATTTTATCTACATCTGCTTTGGTAATGCTATTCAGGATCTTGTTTTGCTGGGCAGTATAGTCACCAGGCAGGTTATTGTCCAGTATCCGGCGGATAAACTGTGCTTTTTGTCCTGGAGTTTCGTAACGTAATGCATCGAATTTACCAATGGCACTTTTCATGAAAGCCAGTTCATCGGCCTTCACGCCGTTTTGCTGGTAATCTTTTATTTCACGCATGATTTCGGCCAGGGCGCTGTCTGTTGCATCGGCACGAATACCGGAAGCAAACCTGAATTCGCCGGTCAAATCATTGCCAGTGAAACTACTTCCTGCACCGTAAGTCCATCCTTTGTCTTCACGAAGATTGAGGTTAAGACGGCTGTTGAAGTCGCCACCCAGTGAGTAATTGGCCAGGAAAGATTTATAGTAATCGCCGGTTGCATCCCATTTCATTCCTGTAGAATAGCCAAGCCTGAATTCAGTTTGTGCACCTTTGGGCACATCCACCATGTAAACTTTCGTTTTATCAACAGGAGGTGCGGTTACAACTTTAGGCAGGGTTACTGTTTTGTTGGGCAACTTGTTGAGGAACGCGAGTTTCTGCAACGCTTCTGGCTGTTTGATCGCTCCTACGATCACTACCTTGGCATCTTTGGATGTCATGTAGCTATCATAATAGCTCTGTATATCCTGCAAAGTGATATTCTTTACAGTTTCTTCGGTACCGTTCTGGCTAATGCCGAGGATGTTATTAGGTCCGTAATTTACTTTCGCAAACACTGCTTCGGCTACTGCTGCAGGTTGTGATTTTGCCAGTTTAAACGATTCCAGTCTTTGCTTTTTAATCCTGTTGAAAACATCTTCCGAAAATACAGGGTTATAAATGCGCTCATTCAGCAAAGTAAGTACCTGGTCGAGATTCTTTTTCAATGCATTTACAGTAAATGTAATGCCGGTCAAACCACTGCTTACATTGATGCTGCTACCCAGTTTCTGCAGCTCGAGCGACATTCTTTCTGCAGTATAATTTTTAGTGTCTTCGTTCATCATCGCTGCAAAGAAGCTCGATAATCCGGCTTTGGACATATCGGCCGATTGCATCACGTGGCCACCCGGAATCGTAACAGTAAGCGTTACTGTTGGTATTTCATTACTTTCAGTACCTATTACTTTTAATCCATTGGGCAGGTCTTTGCGCCAGTATACAGGAACCTTTACTATTGGAGTAGCTCCGCTGGTAGGTATCTTGCTGCGGTCAAAATTATCTTTGGCCTTTGCATACTTCAGGCCAGCATAGCCATAATCTGGTTTTTGGTAATTGCTGGAATCAATTTTGAAATTTTCAGCAGCAGCAATCATATGCTCCTGTCCTTTTGGAACAACGCTTAAAACCACAGCACCTTTTCCTTTAATGTACTGGTTGTACACGCGAAGCACATCTTCTTTTGTAACGGCGTTGTACTCTTTTATTTCTTCAGACACCTTGTTGGGATTGCCTGCGAATGTTTGATAAAAAGCAAGCTGGCTTACTTTTCCGGCTACACTCGACAAACCATTGATCAGGTTTGATTCGTAGCTGCCTTTAAATTTCTTGAGGTCCTCATCGGTTACACCACGTGCTTCAAATGAATCAAGTGCTGCACGGAAAAGTGTCTCCATTTCAGCAAGAGTTTTGCCTTGCAATGGAGCGAGGATGAACGTGAACTCACCCGCCAGTTCCGAGTTGTTATGATTGGCAAGAGCAGTCAGCGCAAGTTGTTTCTTAACTGTATTCTGATAAAGGATAGAAGTTTTTCCCTGTCCTAAAATTTCCGCCAGGCAATCCAGTGCTGGCATATCGGGGTGAAAATTCGGAACAGTTGGATATTGAACATACAGGCGTGGTGAACGTGCATAGTTGTCAACCAGTGTGAGGTAACGGTTGGCATCCACCTTAGGTGACGGCACCTGTACAGGTTTTACTTCCGGTCCACGTGGGATAGATCCAAAATATTTTTCTACCAGCTTTATTACGTCTGCTGTTTTTACATCACCACCAATCGTCAATGCCGCATTGTTGGGACCGTACCAGCGCAGGAAGAAATTCTTGAGATCATTCACATCGCTGCGATTGAGATCTTCCAGGTAGCCGATGGTTTGCCATGAATAGGGGTGGCCGTAAGGATACAGGTTTTGACCCAACCTTTCAAACGTAAGTCCATAAGGCACGTTATCGAGACGCTGCCCTCTTTCATTTTTTACAGTAGAGCGCTGGATCTCAAACTTCTTTTGCGTTACGGCATCCAGGAGGAAACCCATCCTGTCGGCTTCCAGCCACAGCATTTTTTCAAGCTGGTTGCTCGGAACAGTTTCAAAATAATTGGTACGATCGCGATTAGTGGTTCCGTTGAGGGTACCACCCGCATCACTTACAATTTTGAAGTGTTGTTCGTCCGCAACGTTGTCGCTACCCTGGAACATCATGTGCTCGAAGAAGTGCGCAAAACCTGATTTTCCAATCTCTTCCCTCGCAGAACCTACGTGGTATGTAACATCCACATGCACTACAGGATCACTGTGATCTTCATGGATGATAAGCGTTAGTCCATTGGGCAACACATATTTTTCGTACGGTATCACCAGCTCATCGCCCTTGCGGGTAACTTTTTCGACAAGCTTAGTTTGGGCGCCGACTTGCAATGCAGCCAGCAGGGTGGTAAAACCCAATAGCAAAACTTTATGTTTCATATTTTTTTTGGTTTAGAAAGTATCCAAGATAAGGCAATCACCGTATTCATGCTTTGCCATTTATCAAATTTGCGGGGTTGCGGCAAGAGGGTATCTTGCTAACTTTGACAAAAAAATTACCTCAAGCATGAACACGGCACCTCGTACCAACCATGAAATAGATTTCAAGATCTATGGTGAAGAATTACAATACGTAGAAATAGAGCTCGATCCGGGCGAAACGGCTATCGCCGAAAGCGGCGCCATGATGATGATGGAAGAGGGGATCGAAATGCAGACCATTTTCGGCGACGGCTCCACCCAGCAGGGATCAGGATTCTTCGGCAAGCTGATGAGCGCGGGAAAAAGGATATTGACGGGTGAAAGTCTCTTTATGACAGCCTTTACTAACGTGGGACAGGGCAAAAAACATGTAAGTTTTGCGGCGCCCTACACTGGCAAAATTGTGACACTTGACCTGCAATCGCTGGGCGGAACCATCATTGCCCAAAAGGATGCCTTTCTCTGCGCGGCAAAAGGGGTAGGTGTGGGCATCCACTGGCAGCGAAAACTGGGGACGGGCATATTCGGCGGTGAGGGATTTATTATGCAGAAACTGGAAGGCGATGGCTTTGCATTTATGCATGCAGGTGGATACGTGATACAGAAAGAACTGAAACAGGGCGAAGTGCTCAAAGTAGATACAGGTTGCGTGGTCGCTTACCAACCAACCATAGATTTTGATATCGAATTTGTAAGGGGTGTAAAAAACTGGATGTTTGGCGGCGAAGGCTTGTTCTTTGCCCGTCTTTCTGGTCCGGGAAAAATCTGGTTGCAGTCATTGCCCATTAGCCGCCTCGCCGGACGTATTCTTCAATATGGCAGTTATAATAGGAAAGAAGAAGGAAGTGTGTTGGGAGGGCTGGGGAATATTTTTGATGGGAGAGAATA
>CBFGYO010000245.1:0-3791 GCA_965652975.1 uncultured Chitinophagaceae bacterium
GCACTCATCTTCATTTCTTTGCCATTAATATAGACGGTAGCAGGAGAGGAGCTGCTTATATAAATATTTCCATCCTGATCTACAAAGAGACCCGGAGTTTTTTCTATCACTTCATAACCACTGGTAGATGTGGCTGCAAGATTCTCTGCATCAACAATCGTCTTGTCATCTTCCTGGCGTATCACGGGTTTCTGGGATGTTATTACTACACCGGCAAGTGTTTTATGCAATGTTTCGACCTGCAGCACATATTGTGTCTGATTTGCAGTTACATATATCCCTTTTTCGAGTGGCTGATAGTTTATTGATGATACATTTATATTGTATTGTGTGTTCCTTTCCAGGTTAAAAGCAGCTCGTCCAGTGCTGTCGGCAATTTTTTTAATGGTAAAACTGGAATCAAATCTATTGGTAACAACAATCGTGGCGGATGGTACCGGTTCTTTTTTTTGATTGAGAATAAGAATCGTGACAGGAACTTCCTGAGCAACAATGGGATGGACGAAATGTAATAGTAAGATTACAATAAGCAGTTTAAGAGAAATGGAAAGCTGTTTAGTCATGGATATGCAGTTCGTAATGAAGTTTGCAAAAATAAATAATTATTGAGACCTCGCCGGGACGCCCAGCCAGTAAGTTGCTTTTTTGGAGGATATTTAACCTTTCAACTCCGGTTGAAATTAAATAGATCGGCATCAGGATTTCTACGGCCACAAATTATGTCCCGGTTTATTTCTGCAGCAATTAAACTGAAGGTTATACCATTGCCACCAAATCCTAAAGCGTACAGTATTTTAGGATTGGTATATGAGCCAATATAGGGTAGTGAATCTTTTGTTTTACCAAATGTGCCACTCCAGGTAAACTCGGTTTTAAATGAAAGCCCGGGCATCAATTTACCCACATCCTTCTCAAGCAGTTTTTGTTTTTTATCCAGTAATACCTGCCGGGTAGTTTTATTACTAAATCGTTCATCACGACCACCCGCAAGTAACCGGTTGTCCGTCGTGGTACGTAAATAAAGATATGGATCATCTGTAGTCCATATCAGCGTTCCGTCCTGCCATAAATTTTCGTTGTCGGGTTGTTGCTCAGACGCAATGGCATATGTGCAATCAAAGTTGACAATTCCTTTTTCAATAAAATTTACGACTTCGTATCCTGCAGCATTCACGATGTAATCTGCATAAACGCGATGGTTGTCCTCTGTAATGATTTCGAGATGCTTTTTGTTTTCATTTATTGCGATGACTTTTGTACGGTCATACACTTTCAATCCCTTTTTAATGGCATGTTGCAATAAGTGGTGTGTGAGTTTGTAAGTATCGATGCTTGCTGCAACAGTCGAAAGAATGCCCGATACTGCTTTTATTCCATAGGTATTCTTCATTACGGCCTCGTCCAGCATCTGTACGTCGAACCCGGCGGTTTTACGTGCATTTAGTTCCTCGTGCATGAATTTTTTTTGCGCAAGATGACGTGAAACATAAAGGCTTGGACTTTTCTCAAAGTCATTGAAACCTGTTTTTTTCATTAACGACAATAGCTTTCCAACCGATTCATAGCATAGTTGATAACTTCTCGTGGCAATTGCATCGCCTTTTTTAAGAACCAGTTGGTGCAAAGGGATATCCAGTTCGTACTGTATTAGAGATGTGCTGGCGCAAGTACTTCCGAGCCCGATAGTCCTGGCGTCGAGCAACAGGCAGGGAAGCCCGGCTTCTGTAAGGAAATATGCAGATAACGCACCAGAAATACCACCACCAATGATGGCTACATGCGCCTGGTGATCGTTATCCAGTTTGGGATACTTGAAAAGAAGCCCACTATTTATTAACCAGTAGGGAAGGCCTGCCGTCAATTCCATGAATTAATCCGGCTAAATAATGTGCCATAAATTATTATTTGTGTGCGGTCTTTACCTTCTTTTCATGCGCAGATTTTGCTTCATCTATCGAGTGGCTGCTGAATAATTCGGAATCTTTTTTCGCGAGTTGAGAGAGTTTAACGTAAAATTTCTTTAGCACTTCCAGTTCTTCGGTGGTCAGCTCTTCCACATCGATAAGCCTGTTGCTGGCTTTTTCATTCACGGCTATTAATTCATTTAATTTAAGTTGGAGTGCAATCGTGTCTTTGTTTTGCGAATGTTGAATTACAAATACCATCAGGAATGTAATGATCGTTGTGCCTGTATTGATGACGAGCTGCCAGGTATCCGAAAAATTGAATATTGGGCCGGAAATAGCCCAGGCCACAATTATAAATAAGGCTATAATAAATGCCCAGGGGCTACCTGTGGCCTTTGTAATTTTGGTTGCGAGTGATTGGAAGTATGCAGAGAATTTATTCGGAGATTTTTTTTTCATGATGGTAGATTTAGGTTGCAGTTATCAATTTCAATACCGAAATTTAATCCTTTATCCCATATGGTTTCGTTTACTGCTACGATACACAAATTTGCAAAACAGGGTGAAAAAACCGGCTGGACATATATCGAGATACCTGTAGATATTGCCGAAAAACTAAAGCCAGGCAACAGGAAGGGTTTCCGTGTAAAAGGAAAGCTCGATAATCATAAGATTGGCAATATCGCCCTGATACCGATGGGGGGTGGCAAATTTATACTGACTCTCAATGCAGCATTAAGGAAAGCCACCGGTAAGAAAAGCGGTGCGATGATCAATGTGCAACTGCAGGAAGATAGATCACCTTTTCCTTTTAATAAAGACTTTATGGACTGCATGGCCGATGATCCGGATGCGAAAGCTTTCTTTCAAACCTTGAGTGGATCGCATCAGCGATATTTTAGCAAATGGATAGATGATGCAAAAACTGAGGAAACACGCACCAGGCGAATTGCACGAGCTATCACGGCTTTATCAAAAAAACAGGGCTACCCGGAAATGCTTCGCAATAGTAAATTATAGATGTATAACTTAGTAAGTACTACTCCCGAATATCCCGAAGTGTGAAAAAAAATCCCCATTGATTACCATAACAAGGTTTTTGGACGAATACTGGTACTGGCCCGGTAATTGTCTTTTGCAGGGTAAATAATCTTATATGAAAAAGTTGATTCAATCAGCACTGGCTATGGGTATTGTATTAGGCATCGTGTCCTGCGCCGATACTAAAGACAGGTATGTCGACCTTCGGACAGGAAAAACAGTTGAGCTTGTAAAGGATGATAAATCCGGACTCATGGTCAATGCAACGACAAAGGAACCCGTTTACATCTATGTAGATACTAAGGATAACGATACGATCTACGGTAAAACAGGGGAAGTTATTAATGGACATGTTATAGTTAATGATAATAACGAGTACGTTTATGAAAAGGATTTCAAGCCTTATGAAGTAAAAGGCAATGATTATAAGGTAGAAGTAGAAAAGGATGGCGATATCAAGATCAAGGATGGCGATAGTAAAATAAAAGTAGATGGAGAAACGGGAGAGAAAAAAGTAAAGAACGATGACTAACTTTTAGTTATTCATCTTTTTTTCAGGAGGGCCGCTTTTTAGTGGCCTTCTTCCTTTTTGGGACCAAACTAAAACAGATTAAGATAAAAGTTAAAAGATAAAAGATAAAAGTGGTTAAGGCGAAGTCCGCTTTAACCACTTTTATTTTTTGTCTTGCATTTTTAATTAATAAACTTTTTCGTCGCGCAATATAGAAAGCCGTCCCGTTTTCTGTAATATATCTTTAAGATAGTATGCACAAAGCTCGTTGGGATTGTAGCCAGCAAATTCTTTTGCCAGCTTTATTACATTTTTCCTGTAGGTTTCGTCGC
>CBFGYO010000246.1:0-3741 GCA_965652975.1 uncultured Chitinophagaceae bacterium
TCTAATACACGGTAAATCTGTAAATTAGTAGGTCGAATTTATGCGAAATTCCAGTTCTATAGTTATTGGCTGTTTATTATTTCTTGCATTCAGCCAGCAGGCCGCCGCCCAATCACCTCCCAAGCCACGGGATACTACGATTGCCGGGCCGCAGACCTTTGCTATGATCATGGGAATTTCCAAATACAAGAATGTACGCCCGCTCACCTATGCCGATAAGGATGCTGAAATGTTTAAAGATTACCTTAAGTCACCCGCCGGGGGTAAAGTGTCGGATGATAATATCTTCATGCTCCTTAATGAACAGGCGGTTTCCACTACGTTTTGGGCTAAAGGATTCAAATGGCTGGAGGCGAAAAAACTCCGGAAAGGCGACCGGCTGTTCTTCTACCTGGCAGGGCATGGTGATGCCATCGACGAGGACCAGTTCTTTTATATTACCTACGATTGCAATCCTGCCGGTGATAAGAATAATTACCTCGCAGGAGGTGTGATTCAGCTTTACAACCTGAAACTTAAGATCCAGAAAGAAACGAATAAAGGCGTGGAGGTATTCTTCATAATGGATGCCTGCCGTACCAACGAACTACCGGGAGGAACGGAAGGTCTGCAAACCCTCAACAGCGCCATTTCAGAGAAAAACGTGGGTGAGATCATCATGCTGGCTACGGGGGCAGGGCAGGAGTCGCTCGAAGATGCTTCTATCGGTAACGGTCATGGGCTTTTTACGTATTACCTGGTGGATGGACTAAATGGACTTGCGGATGTAGATGGCGGCGCACCAGACAGCAAGATCACGCTGGGTGAAATACAAAAGTATGTAGATAAGAACGTACCGGTGATTGCGCAAACATTCAAGCGCAAGCAGGACCCGGTATTTTGTTGCAATGAAAACCTGGATAAAACGATCGGGCTTGTAGATAGTGCCTACCTGCGCAACTGGCTTAATCAACGTAAGGTGCAGTCAAAAGCCGGTAATTCATATGTACCTATTCCCGGTAGTCGCGGACTCTATCGCCGGGCCATCGATGATACTGTGCTCGTAAATACGTATAATCTTTTCAATAAAGCCGTAAAGGATTCGCGTCTTACAGGGGTCAATTCTGCGGAATACTATTACAACCTGATGGCGAATAGGTACCCGGGTACATCCTATACTATCGATGCGCAATCGACGCTCGCGGTTGAGTTCATAAACTTCGCTCAAAGCAAAATCAATCTTTACCTGGAATGTAAGGATGCCGCATCCGTCCAAAAGATCAGGGCCCAAATGGATGAATCGGAGAAGACGGACGAAATGAATATGAACATCGACAGGATGGAGAAGGTAGCGCGACAGGAATTTTCGGAAGTGGGAGTGATGCTCGAAAAAGCCATCAGCTACATAGCGGAAGATGATCCTGCATTTGCCAAATCCCTGCAGGGGAGAATGTATTTCTTCAAGGCTCGCGGATTTTATGGCAAGGACCGGCGTTTGATGAATATCAACAAGGCATTCGAGTACGCCTACTCTGCTTATGCAACAGACAGGAATGCCGCTTATATTCTTAATACCCTTGCTTCATTGCACTTTGACAATAATCGAACAGACAGTGCCATCATTTACGCAAAGCGGGCGATCAGTGAAGCACCGAAATGGCGTTATCCGTATGTAACGCTTGCCTATGCATATAAGAGCTTGGGAAAAGTGGATTCGGCGCTGGTGTATTACCGTAAGTCGATCCAGGTAGATCCCGATCGGGCGGATGCCTATGTGGACCTTGGACATTATTATTATTCCCTGTCACGTGCCGACTCAGCGATCGTTAATTACCAGCGGGCACTTAGATTGGAGCCCACCAATGTGTATGCAAGCAATAATATTGGCTGGCTCAATTACGAGAAGAAAAATTATCCGGAAGCGATTGCCTATTTCCGCCGTAGTATTGCTGCCGATCCCAAGTTTGTAAGTGCCTATAATGGCATCAGCAAGGCCTTTGTAGCGGAGAATAAATTCGACTCCGCGCGTGTTTATTTCTCAAAAGCTTTCGCCAATTACCAGGATAAATCAATCGTAAATACTTATTTAGGTAATTTCTATAAAGACCTGAAACTCTACGACTCAGCGAAAACATATTTCAGGGCTGCGGCCGAGCAGGATCCTGAATACGAGGAATCGTGGAACAACCTGGGCCGCGTTTCTTTTGAAATGAAGCAGCTTGATTCCGCAGCCTATTATTACCGAAACGCTTTGCAGATAAATCCGTTTTCGGCGTTTGCGTTGATCAATATGGGACTGGTATTTAAGGAGCAGAAGATGCCGGATTCCACCTATGCTTATTTCCAGCGGGCGATCCGTTCCGAGCCTTTCAATTCGGCGATCATCAACAACCTCGGCGTTATTTATACGCAGGATAAAAATTACGATTCGGCCAAAGTATATTTCAAAAGGGCATTGCAGGTGCGGCCTGACTATCGCCCCGCATACAACAACCTGATGAAAGTGTACCGCGAACTCGGCCAGGTGGATTCCATCACCAATTACCTGAAAACACTTCCGCAGTTTGATCCGAATAGCATTTCTACTATCAACGACCTTGGATTACTCTTCATCAACCAGAAGCGTTATGATTCGGCGCGCACTTATTATGAGCGTGCGATCCGCCTTGATCCGAGCAACCCTCAATTGTATAACAACCTTGGATTGGTGATGCGGGAGCTGCGTCAGTACGACCAGGCAAAGCTGTACCTGCAGCGGTCATTGCAGTTAAACCCCGACAATCCGTCGGCAACTACCAACATCATTAACGTATTCAGAACCCTGGGACAATTTGATTCCGCGTCCTACTACTACCGGAAAATGTGGCAGCGTCGCGGTGGCCTCGGCAACCTGAATGAAACCATGGGTGCATTCTTCAGTGATATGAAGGTGTATGATAGCACCATCTGGTACTATCAACGAGTATTGGCCCAGGATCCCAACAATGTGATGGCGCATAATGCAATTGGTAATGCCTACATGCTTACGGAAAGAAATGATTCTGCTTTCAAATATTACAAAAGGTCGGTTCAACTGGATCCCAACAATTCCCTTTCATCTTTGAACCTGGGCATACAGTATCATTTACAAAAGCAGTATGATACCGCCATCTTCTATATCCAAAATGCAATCCGCCTCAACCCCCGCAATGCGAAAGCCTATTTCGACCTGGCCTGCAGCTACGCGCTTACTAATAAACCTGAGCAGGCGATACTTTACCTGCGGCAGGCATTTGAAAGAGGATTCAGGAATTATGACTTCCTGCTTACAGACCCGGATTTGGCTGGGTTGAAGAATTTCAAGGAGTTCCAGGCTTTGTTGGATAAGTATATACCTAACTGGAAAGATCAGTAAGATAAAAGTTAAAAGATAAAAGATAAAAGTTTGGGATACCTTATTGATGAATCTGTTTAAGTTGCCGAATAGCGATGCCTACAGAAATAACATATTACACCAATGGCCAAATCAAAACTGAGTTCCAGGTTTTAGATGGCAAAAAGCATGGAGCATACATTCTTTAACTTTTGCTGAATCTATTTATGATATATCAATACTTGCTGCGGAAGCCAGTTACATAGAATTTCTTGCTGGAGCTAAAGACATTAGTGTTATTAAAATCAATTTTATGAAATCCAAATTTTTGTTAGCGTTATATCTATTAATTAGTATGGAAGCCACTTCACAAGAGAAGTTTGAATCACCAATTGTGAATGGAGTAACGT
>CBFGYO010000247.1:0-3529 GCA_965652975.1 uncultured Chitinophagaceae bacterium
TTTAATTAACCTGCGTGTTGCTTTCTCTTCATACATTTTGAGCAGTTGATGAATGGAAACAATAACGAGGTCCAATTTTTTTAATATTGAAGGGTCATAATCCAATTCTCCTGAAACCTTAATATCACATTCAACACTTTTGAAAATTCTGAACGGAGCAACCTTTTTGTTTAGCTCATCAATTTTCTGCAGTTGCCGCAGTAATTTATCTTCCTTAAGTCCACCTGCATAATGAGCGTTCTTTGAATGATCGGAAATGACCGTATATTCAAAACCCTTATCGATACAGGCTTGTACAAAATCTTCTAACGTATCTACGCCGTCGCTCCACGTGGTGTGATTATGCACAACGCCTTTGATATCTTCCAGCGTTACCAGGTCCTCTACCTTACTGGTGAAATTCCATTCAGCATTATCTTCCCTCATTTCCGGAACAATGAAAGGCAGTCTTGATTTTTTATAAATGGCTTCTTCTGATTTAAAAGTTTGCTTTCCTTTTATTTTCGAAAGCACTTTCTTTACATGTTGTTCATTACCGGTTCTTCGAAAAAGGTCTTCATAAAATTGTCCGGCGGTTGTATGATAGATCGTAACAGGAATTTCGTCCAGCGTTATTCCTTTCGTTTCCGATTTTGTGGTAGTGCGAACGATCATGAACTTCTTTAAGGAAGCCGTATCAAATTTTTTTACTGAAATAATTTCGATCCTGGCGAGGGTAGTAGCTTTTCGTCGAATGTCGCCGCAAAGGCTTACGAGTTTCGTTTTGCCTACCGACTTTAACTGGTCCACTAATCGATCCCCAATGTCTGCAATACTTCCATACCTGAAATGATCTTTGTGGCTGGTGTAGGATTCGATGGCTTTGATGATATTATTTTCCGTCTTGGCGCCAAACCCGGGCAGCGTACTCAATTCATTTTTTTGACAAGCCTTAAGGAGCCCTTCTATCGTATCGATCTTCGCGGTATGCCAGATTACCGATAGTTTCTTTCCACCAAGCCCCTTGATCCGCATCATTTCAAAAAGTCCCGCCGGTGTTAATTGTATAAGCTCATCGAGCGCCTCGATGGTGCCAGTAAGTTGTAGCTCGGTGAGTATTTTTGCAATAGGAGGCCTGAATGTCTTTACAATTTCAGCTTTGCTGAAACGCATAATTTCACCGCTTACTCTGCGTGTGTAATAAGCCGCACTTGACAGGTATCCAGCGAGCTTGCCATCCTGGCCGTGCAATAACAGGAGTTCCGCATAAAGTCCCAGCATCCGTCGTATTTCCTTATTGGAAACCATACGGAAGGCATCAAACAATTATGCCAAGTTTCACGAGACTCTCCACGCGAATTCAAAAGTATTTCATGTTGTATTATTCAACGCCACGTGTACCTGGATGAATGATTAAATGAATCGGTGGCGGACAACTCGTCGAATAAACCGTGGGATAAACTAAATTTTATGCAAATCCCGCCATAAAACCATGCATGGCTGATTAAAATAATTGGCGGCGAAGACTCTTCGTATTCATTTAAATTTTTGGCAGCTTATAACCATTATGATATGCTGCTGCAAGGTACTTGCGATTGATCGAATCATCGGTGAATTTGCCAGCCTGTTTGTTCCATTGCAGTTTATTACCTGACCTGAAGGCAATATTCCCCATTTGACTCACGATCGCAACGTGCGACGCGTCGTGGATGGAACAGCGGAGATCAGCCAGCTTCCGTGATTTGATAACGGTTACAAAATTCTCCATGTGTTTTTCAAGGCCGTCATCCACCTTCGGTTTTCTTTCCACCAATACTTTATTTGCACTTCGTCCTTCTTCGATCACTTCCCAGCCACTACGGTCAAGCTCCAGTGTGCCATTGTCACCAATAAATGCGATGCCATGTTCTCTTTTAAATAAACCATTTTCAATACCCAATGCATGATCCCAAACGAGGTTGAATTTATCAAACTCGTATAATGCGCAAAGCGTATCGGGTGTTTCCTGTGGTGACGAAGGATCTGCAAAATTGCCACCCACTGCGCTAATTGTTTTGGGTACGGGTGCCTTCATACCCAGGAGTGCATAATCCATCAGGTGCACACCCCAGTCGGTCATGAGGCCGCCGGCATAATCCCAAAACCAGCGGAAGGTAAAATGAAACCTGTTTTTATTAAAAGGTCTTAGCTGTGCGGGGCCCAGCCAGCGCGTGTAATCAACGCCCGCTGGTACTGCACTGTCAGGTATTGAAGTAATTGGTTTTTTCCATCCAAGGTAGCACCACACTTTTACCGTCCGGATATTTCCCAGTTTGCCAGTGTCGAGGAAATCGATTGCGTCACGAAAATGTTGCTGGCTTCGTTGCCACTGTCCAGCCTGTACCACGCGACCATAACGTTGCTGGGCGGCGATCATGATATTGCATTCCTGGATGGAATTGCCCACAGGTTTTTCAACATATATATCCTTGCCTGCTTTGCAGGCATCTACCATTTGCAGGCAATGCCAGTGGTCGGGAGTCGCAATAATTACGGCGTCTATTTCTTTCATGTCGAGTAGCTGGCGGTGATCATTGAACGTTTTCACTTTCGATGTGTCAATGTTAAGTTTGCCTAGCTCACCCATTCTTTTTTCAATAACGTTTTTATCTATATCACACAGCGCCATAATGTTTACACCAGGTATCTTTAATAACGCATTCAAATTCGCCCAACCCATGCCATTGATACCGATCACCCCGATATTCACCTGGTCGGAGGGAGCAACGCGTCCCTTGAAGATGGCAAATACATCGTTTGCCAGCAATGTGCCTGCACCAAGAAGCGACGCCTGGTAAAGAAATTGTTTACGGGTAGGCATTCGTTATTTTTTATCTCGAAAGTTAGACAGATCGCCTGTTATTAACAATTTTTAACTGTCATATAGAACAATAATCTTCCTTGGCGTCTACCACCTTTGTGTGAAACTTTTTGCAGTAGGAGATTAGTGGTATTATATTCATAATTTCAAATATTTTCTGACCTTAGTCCTGCAATGAAAAAAAAGTCATTAACCATCAAAGTTTCCACCGATATCGGAAAGATATCGGCAATAAGCATTACACCCTCTAAACCTATTTGCCTGTTGACAATTGCACATGGCGCGGGTGCAGGAATGACTCACCCATTTATGGAGGAGCTTGCCCAATCATTAGCAGAGGCTGATATTGCTACGTTGCGATTTAATTTTCCGTACATGGAAAATAAAAAGGGCAGGCCCGACACGCCTGCTGTAGCGCACCAGGCTATTGAAGCGGCAATCTCAAAAGCAGAGAAATTGTTTCCCAAGCTCCCATTGTTTGTATCGGGAAAATCATTCGGAGGAAGAATGACATCTCAATATTTATCAGGCCTCACTGAAACACCAGTGAGGGGGATTATTTTTTACGGCTTCCCATTACATGCGCCCGGCAAAGCCTCAATCGAACGGGCCGATCATTTAAAAAAAGTTAAGGTGCCAATGCTATTTCTCCAGGGGAGCCGTGACGAATTTGCAACCTGGGATCTGATT
>CBFGYO010000248.1:0-3482 GCA_965652975.1 uncultured Chitinophagaceae bacterium
GCTGAATTGATGAGATAGCGGTTTATTTTATTTGCATAAAGGAGGCTCGCCGGCATTTCATACAAGGTGAGCGACCAGAAGGCGTTGACGGGTGGTAATTTATCGGCATCAAAACGTAATACATAATTTCCCGTTGAGCCGTCAAGTGCTTTACCTGCTGAATCAACAATATAAACCGGGTATATCGCCTCCTCTTTTGAATTGCCATAGATGCCATCTGCGGCGGCAAGCATGCGAAAGGAGTATTTGTTTTTTAAAAAATCTCTTGAACCGAGTACATCAGCACTGCTTATCTTATGCGCAGCGGCAAGTTTCCTAAGGTCCTGGTAAATTCTCCATGCATCCTCAATGCCATCAGCTACAGCTTTTTTCATGTCAGGCGAACCGCTGTCGATATCGAAATGTTTACCGCCGCCGATATTTATTATGCCAAATCTTTTCATCAACTCTACTTCTGACGCATGCGTAGGACAAAACTGTAAGATGAAGTTGAGGTTATTGAAAAACGCTGCTGGGTCTTTATCAGTTTTTGCATTGATAGGTTTAATAAAATCAGGCGTCGGTTGTGCAGCCGGCGCTGTCTTACCCAGGTATTGCGAAAGAGGTTGCACTGCAAAACCGCCCTGTACCTTCTTTACATTTTCAATGTCGTGGGGATGGAAGAGCTGAGTACGGTAAAGCACAAATGCATAATCTGTTTCGCAGCGAATGATTTCTGAAATTCCATCCGGCCTGCCGCCGCTCCAGCCAGGACCAGCCAGTAATATTTTTCGACTGCCATTGCCGGTAACACGGCTACCAACATAAGCGAAATTGAAAGTGTACATGTCGATAAACTGGGCAGAATAATATCTTCCACTTTCTATTTCCGGAAAAGATAGTACCAGCGGCTCTGCACGCAGGTCAGCACCGATGTATGAATAAGGAGTGTCTGAATTAGGCGTTTGTATGGCCTTGTCTTCCGGAGTATATACGCGGGCGGTATTTATTACTGTATTCCAGTTTCCTTTATACTCCTTATCATTTTTATCTATAAAATAGGAATATTGTATCCGGTAACTATCCACCAGCGGAAAGCCGTATACAAAAGCGTCCTTCACGATGGCACGAACATCCTGGGGCAATATTGAGGAGCTACCTCCCGTCTTCGATTGTCGTTGTGTTGTAGGCATTTTTTAAAATTTGTTGTGATCCATCCGATTTAAACACTCCGGCACTCATACAATTTTCACACCCGACAGCTATCGGTTCCACACTTTCACATTTCCGCATTTCCACATTCTCCTTTCATCACTGCCTGTACAATGCCGCCAGGAACAAAACCAAACCCAACACTAATACAAGCATTCCCAACACAGAGGATAGCGACTTTTGAATTTGCGGATAATCATTTTTTAGTTTTCTATAAGCAATAACATGTTGTATCTGCGCAAATAATAACCCCAACAAACCAAAAGCGATCATAAACATTCCCACGAGGCGTGGCGTGAATATCCTGCCTCCACCCGCAGACTTCTGCACCTCCTGGAAAAACTTATAGATCGTAAAGCCAAATGAAATCATCGAAGTCGCCGTCCTGATCCACGACATTAATGTGCGTTCATAGGAAAGTGCTGTGCGTTGAAAAGACAGTTCGGTACGCTTATCCGATAAGTCGGTTCTGTGTTCCGACAGATCGGTCCGGTGATCAGACATTTGCGTACGATGTTCCGACATCCTGGTGCGGTGTTCGGACATATGTGTTCTCTCTTTTGAGAGTTCCGTAGACAAGTCAGAAGCCTTGAATTTCTTTTCGATATCCTCCACCTCGTCTTCAATCTTTTTTTGAATGGGAGTAGTACTTTCACTTTCCAAATTTTTTTCGAAAGGCTTCCTGTCTTTATTTTCCTGGTCTGGCATTTTATTTCTTATTTGGTTCAATATTTATGCAATTCATTTTTTTTACACCATCCCACTTTACTTGCGACATATCTGCATTGGAAAAATCTGCATTGCGAATTTTTGCTCCCGTAAAGTCTGTGCCCGCAAGTTTTGTTTTACGGAAAGATGTGCCGAACCTGGAAGTAATGGCAAAAGCAACCTTCCTTAGGTTTTCAAATCCTTTGGCGCCACTTAATGCCCGCTTACTGATCTGGGCGCAGGACAGCGCCATGATGACGGCGCCGATACCACCTCCAATACTTTTACCAAACATGCCGCCCGCCAGCGCAACAACAATGAAGAGTATATTCGATAATGCACCTGCCGCCGCCCGTGCAATCGTACCGATGACGAACATCACTACCAGGAACAGGAATGAAACCACGAGGTAAAGCATCCCTTTACCCGTTCCAAGTCCTGAAACATAAGCTACACCGGCTACAATTAGTGCAACGATTATTGCAGGGATAATCAGGTTTCGGATAGTATTACCACCACCCTTCCATAAAGCAAATGCTATAAATAAAACATTCATCACTAAAGCCAGGTAACCGGCAGCCTTTATTTTCGAATCCGGTGATGCCACCATCAACTGGATGGTTTGACCCGTTAGCATAGCAAAATAGCCGGATAGCAAGGAAACGATTAGTGCCGCGAGAAAAATAAATACGGTATTCAAAGGAGTAATGCCGGTGCGTACATGTGTAAAATCAGCACCTGAAAGATTGCTTTCCGTAAAATCCGCTCCACGCAAATCACTTTCCCTGAAAAGGGCATGATTTAGATCCTGGTTCCGGAAGGAAACACCCTGGAGATTTTTATGTGAAAAATCATTTATTGTCATCCGTTATTTTTTTATGATTTATATATTATACAACTGCCGCTTTTCTTGCTTCAGCACGCGTACGTAATAGCTGATCCTGGTCTTTTAGTTCTTTTCCAAGAAAATAATTGAGTAGCGTACGGATCAATGCAATTGCACCCAGTTCAATAAGATGAGCGGTCGTCGGCGCTACGATAGTACCTACGATGTCGGCGGCCAATTGAAACTCGAGAGCAACTAACAGCCAGCCACCAAATATTCTTCTGAAAAATGTATGCAAGGGATGCAGTCCCGGATTTCGTTGCCTGTCCTGCACACTTCTTACGAATGAAAAGAAAACACCCGCAACAATGCACAAAAGAGAAATTGCATTCAATACCACTTCTACGAGTTCGCCCCAGGTATTCAGGTTATTTCTTATCGTTTCAATAAGCTCATTCATCGCCTTACATTAAATCATCTTTAAGGTTTGAATATTAATTACTACAACTATTATCTATTCACTATTCACTATTATCTCTTTTGATACATCGAAATCCAATATGACTCATTCCCGTATCAATCATCTGTGGCTGTCTTGCTGCAGGCCTGTACCGCAAACAATAATTCGGTGCGCAGATATGCGATCCGCCTTTCACTACTTTCCTTGGAATTTTAAATTGTGGTTGTCGCGGATCGTAACTTCCCTCTGGTGAAGTAACCCGTGGATTTACCGAAGGTGTACAGCAACTCTTAAAAG
>CBFGYO010000249.1:0-3370 GCA_965652975.1 uncultured Chitinophagaceae bacterium
GTTCCATAATTTCATTGCCGCCAGTTTACCATCGCGTTCATAAATCTTTGCTGCCATACTGTTGTCACTTCCACCCACTTACTTTGATCTATAAATAAGAAACTATGTCAACAGCAACTCCAACATTAACCCAGCAAACAACAGTCCTCACCCCACAACAACTACTCGACCACTGGCAGGGACACCGCCGGCTCACCCGCAAAATGATCGAGAAATTCCCGGACGACAAATTGTTTACTTACTCAATAGGCGGCATGCGCCCCTTCGGAGAATTCATTACTGAGTTCCTGGAAATGGGAATACCCGGCATCCGCGGAGTCGTTTCCCGCCAATGGTCAAAAGTGACCGATATGGCGCACCATAGTCGTAAGGGTTTGCCAACTACCAAAGCAGAATTATTAAAACGATGGGATGAAGACACGGAAGAATTGAATACCCTCTTCCCACAAATTCCTGCGGAACGCTTCCAGGAAATGGATAAAGCCTTTGGGCAATGGGATGGACCGATCTACTTCTTTATATTTTACTGGATAGATAATGAAATTCATCACCGGGCACAGGGGTATGTGTATTTGAGATCGTTGGGGATTGAGCCGCCTCCTTTCTGGGAGAGGTAGGACGCAAAGCACGCAAAGAAGCGCAAAGCACGCAAAGAATTTTCTTGGCGTCCTTTGCGCTTCTTAGCGTCCTTTGCGTCCTAATCCTCACTCATGAAGGTTTTTTACCGCTGATCCATTTGATTTTGGTAAGACGAATTACTTCGTACATTTAAAACTTCTTACCATTACCAAATAATCACGGCCATGATAACCACCTTTCGCTTGTTCGTCATCGTATGTACGATTTTTCCCATTAGTCTCTTCGCCCAGCTCACCGGAAAACTTGTTGACGAAAAAAATAATGCGGTTCCTTTTGCCAATATAAGCCTTCTTAATGCAGGTGACAGCGCACTTAAAGCTTCGGGTCTCACCGATAGTATTGGAAAGTTTTCCATACCCTCACCAGTAGCCGGAGATTATATATTACGCTTTACCGCCATCGGCTTCCAGGTAGTAAAAACTGAACCCTTTACTATCACTGATCCCACATCGGCCCGCGAGATTGGATCCATAGCCATCAAACGAGAGGATAAAACATTAAGCAACGTTACCATCACCGCCCTCCGTCCCACCATCACCCAACTCGCAGATCGTATGGTGGTGAGCGTGGAAGGAACAGCCATGGCCGCCGGCAGCAATGCCTATTCCGTACTTGCCAAAGCACCCGGCGTATTCATAGACCATGAAGGAAATATCCAACTCAACGGTCGCTCCGGCGTAACCGTGATGATCGACGGCCGACCAAGCTATCTTTCCGCACGCGACCTGCGCAATCTTTTAGAGGGTATGCCCGCAGAAAACCTGAAGAACCTCGAGCTCATTACCAACCCATCCGCAAAGTATGAAGCCGAAGGCACATCGGGCATCATCAACATCAATCTTAAAAAGAATATCCGCCAGGGCATGAATGGTAGCGTGTACACCAGCTATAATTACAACTTCAAACAACACGGTTTTACCACCGGCGGCAATATCAATTATAAAAATGGGAAATGGAACACTTCACTCAACCTCGATATGGCACGCCGCGTAGGTGGACGTGAAGCCACATTTACCCGCATCTTCTATGCACCTACCAAAACCACTTACTTCGACCAGGTAGCTACCGGCAATTTCGTGGTACAGGGACCACCCGCCATCCGTACGGGTATCGATTACAGCATCACCGACAAACACAGCGTTGGCGTGATGCTCAACTACACCACCAATAAAGCCGAACAGGATTTTTTAACCGACACCTATATTGGTAGCTCACCGAAAGATCCTGACCAGTATATCGATGCTAATAACTATAACGAAAACACCTATAAAAATTTCACCGGCAACTTCCATTACAACGGCAAACTCGATACCATCGGCAGCACCCTTACTACTGACATCGATTATGTGCGCATCCGCAATGTAGGTTCCGGTAATTTCTATAATTATTTTCACGACCTCAACTCTGGCGATGAAACACAGGACTTCCTGTACACCAGCACACCCAACGGCTATAATATTTCTTCGGCTCGTGTTGACTATACCAAAATGTTTCGCAACAAAAGCAAAATAGAAATTGGCGGACGTGCCAGCCAGGTACTTTCTGACAACAACTCGCAATTTTATTTCAATAATGGTTCGCTTGAGCTCGATCCACTCCGTACCAATCATTTCAACTACCGCGAAAAGATCTTCGCCGGGTACGTTAACTGGAGTGGCAACTTAAGCAAGAAAGTAACCCTGCAAACGGGACTGCGTGGCGAAAAAACAATTTCAAAGGGCAAATCGTTTACAACCGGCCAGGTAAATGAACGGGAGTACTTTGATTTATTTCCAAGCGTATTCCTGCAACATAAGATCAGCGACAACTATGGCATCAACTACAGTTACAGTCGTCGCCTTACCCGTCCCAATTATGGAAATCTCAATCCCTTCCGTGCCTACCGCGATCCTTACACGTGGGTACAGGGCAATCCTTACCTGCGACCACAATACACGCATTCATTCAGCATAGCGCAGGTAATTAAAAAAGTGTACAACGTTACGCTCAGCTACCAGATGAATAAAGATGTAATGGCGGAAGTGCCGATTCTCGATGTGGCGAATGCAACTACCGTGTACACCACAGGCAATATCGACGATGGTTATAATGTGGGCATGACTGCTGTCGCACCCGTTAAGCTCGCGAAAAAATGGGATTCGCAAAATACGCTGGTGCTCTCCTATGCCAAATTCAGCGTGATGTCGAATAATGGGCCGCTGGTGAATGACCAGTTATTTGTAATGGTGCAATCCAATCACACTATCCAGTTGCCGAAAGATTACCGCATGGAAGTGAATATGCTCTTCCGCGGGCCAGCGGCTTCTGGCTTATACTTAATGCATTCTATGCACCGCGTGGATGTAGCTTTCAAGAAAAGTTTTTTCAAAAAGAAATTTGACCTGACGTTGAATGCTAATGATCTCTTTGCGGGATGGAGATTTTACTGGACAACGGATATTAATGGAAATGTGAATGACTTTGACCAGTACTTCCGGTTTAGGTCGCTTGGGTTTTCGTTGAGATACAACTTCAGTAAGGGTTTGAAAGTGGAGCAGAAGAAAAGTAACTCTATTGAAGAGGTGAACAGACTTTAATTTCGTTAGGACGCAAAGAGCGCGAAGAAGCGCAAAGAGCGCGAAGAAATCTTTGCGTCCTCTGCGCTTCTTCGCGCTCTTTGCGTCCTAAACGCCTAAGAACCTTTCACAACACTAAAGTTCACCAACATCATATTCCCATCCGGCAACTCCGC
>CBFGYO010000250.1:0-3348 GCA_965652975.1 uncultured Chitinophagaceae bacterium
CGTGTGCCATATGATTTATCCAGCACATCATGCCTGGCGCTGGTAAGGCCATTGCTTGCAAGACCGCTATTGTATGTTTTTTCATATGTAGACTGGCCATAACCAGCGAGACCAACAATTACATCACCTGCCTGTATCTTTTCGTTGGTGATCAACTTCGACTTGGGCCACCTGGCAGTCATCGTTCCATTCACGGCCATCGTTCGCACTACATCACCTACATCGGCAGTTTCACCACCCATGTATGCGATATTTACACCAAATGACTTCATGCTATCAAAAAACTCCTGGCTGCCTTCAATCACGGCCTGCAAAACGTCTGCTGGTATCAGTTGTTTATTGCGATCGATCGTAGATGAAAAAAGCAGGTTATCATAAATGCCAACACATAATAGGTCATCAAGGTTCATCACGATCGCATCCTGGGCAATTCCTTTCCAAACAGAAATATCACCGCATTCCTTCCAATAGAGGTATGCAAGTATGCTTTTAGTACCAGCACCATCGGCATGCATCACATTCACCCAATTCTCATCACCGCAAAGCACATCGGGGTAGATCTTGCAGAAAGCTTTAGGGTAAAGGCCCTTGTCGAGATTGCGTGTAGCAGCATGCACTTCTTCCTTTTGAGCCGATACACCTCTTTTAGAATATAATGACATTATCCTCCTGCAATTTGATTCCTGCAAAAATAGTTGAACAATGAACATTGAATATTGAATATTGCGCATTTATTTTGCGTGCAGGTGCAGGTACATCATAACATAGAGGTTTTACCCGCTTTTCAACGTGCTGTTATCACTATTGGCACATTTGATGGTGTTCACAAAGGACATCGTCAAATCATCGAAAAAATGCAGGAAACGGCAAAAAGTAATGGTGGGGAAACCGTGATCATCACCTTTCACCCACATCCGCGCAAAGTAGTTTCTTCCACCATTTTAGGTATTCGCCTTATCAACACGCTGGATGAAAAGTTGTTGCTGCTGGATCAACTGGGAATTGATCACGTAGTAGTAGTACCATTTACTGATGCGTTTGCCAACCAGCCACCAGAAGAATATATCCGGAATTTTCTTGCTGAAAAATTTCATCCGCATACGATTATAATTGGATATGACCACCGGTTTGGGCGCGACCGGCTTGGCGATTATCGATTGCTGGAAAAAAATGCGCCTGTTTTTGGTTACCAGCTCAGGGAAATACCAAAACATATTCTCGAGAATATCTCTATCAGCTCCACTAATATCCGCGAAGCAATACTTCACAGCGATATAGATACGGCTAATAAATTGCTGGGATATGATTTCTTTTTTTCCGGTGTGGTTGTTCATGGCGATAAACTGGGCCGCGAACTCGGTTATCCCACCGCCAACCTGAAAATAATGGACGAGGAAAAGATAACGCCAGGTAATGGGATATATGCAGTATACGTGAGCATTCCCGGAAATGCAGGTGATTCAAGCGGCGAGGCAAAAAACAACCGGCGTTACAAAGGAATGATGAGTATCGGGTTTCGACCCACCGTAGATGGAAAGAAACGGGTAATCGAGGTGAATATTTTTGATTTTTCAGCCGATCTCTATGGACAGGTAATGACTGTATATGTAAAAAAATATTTACGGGAAGAAGTCAAGTTCAACGGACTTGAAGATTTAGTAAAACAAATAGACCAGGATAAATTAGATAGTCTTAAAGTGTTGTAGTTTACCGGGACGTGTATACAACGTGAAATTTATAAAGAAAAAAAGTATATCACACAATCGAAGCGGGTAGTGCGAAACTCAATACGAACAAAATAATCACAGCCCTTAAATCCAGCAAGCTGGCATTTTAAAATATGGAAATATCAATTACGCTCATCATCATCATTGTTACATCACTAGTTTCAATAAGCGCATTTAGTAACCAGAAAATAGTCAATGATCTTATTTTTTATCCGCCCGCAGTAAATCGGGGTCAATGGTACCGATTCTTCACCTGTGGATTTATTCATGCGGATGTAGGTCACCTGATTTTTAACATGTTTGCGCTTTATATTTTTGGTGCGGGCCAGTTTAATTCTGGTGTGGAATATGAATTTGTCGCAATTTTTGGTGAAAAAGGGAAATGGTTTTACCTGCTAATGTATTTACTGGCACTTGTAGCATCTTTGTTACCTACTTATTCAAAAAACAAAGACAATTATCACTACCGCAGCCTGGGAGCATCAGGTGCAGTATCAGCAGTAGTATTTGCCAAAATATTGTTTGAACCAATAAGAGGTATCGGACTTTTTTTTATTCCCATTTTTATTGCGGGTTTTTTATTCGGTATTATTTATTTACTCGTGTCCGGGTGGTTGGATAAAAGAGGTGGCGGGAATGTAAATCACTCTGCGCATATCTTCGGCGCCCTTTTCGGAGTAGGTTTTACAATCGTCATGTGCAAGGCCTTTTCTGATACACCCGTGCTGGCAGAATTTATCGACTCTGTAAGAAATATGAGCGTGAGGGATATTATCCAGTTTCCCGGGCGTTAAGTTCCATGTGAGGAAAGAACTATGTTGATGTAATATCTATGGTTCTATCCGCCAGTTGGCTGAGTGAAAAAAAGGTGAATTGAATACAACAGACCAATTTTAACCTTTAGCTAATTGCAAACGAAGCACGTTCTTCGTCTTCTCAGTGATCTTGAAGCGTTCATCGATTCGTTGTCCTACTACCCAGATTATCTTTTTATTACTTTCAACAACCCAACAATTTTCTTTTTCTGTTTTGGACAATTTTCGATCTATCAGGAAGCGTGCGATCTTCTTTTTCTTTTTCATACCCAGCGGATAAAAATAATCGCCTTCTTTCCATCTGCGTAATAATAAGGGAAACCTGATTAATGCGCCATCGACCCAGGCTTCATTGGTAGACGAGGGAATGGTAGCAGGAGCATGCGCCTGTTGATCAATTGCAAGTTTTCCATCACTGAACTCGACAACCTTATCTTCTTCTTCAATAATAAAATGCGCGTTTTCCAGTTTCTTTACAGCACCAATGATAAACCAATGCCGATGCCGGATAATTCGGTTATCTCCACGGCGTGAAATAATAAACTTACCGGATTCGCTTGCTGCCAGTTTGTACAACTCATCCACCTGCTTTTCTTCAAATCCAAATCGATGGATCACCTCGTATACCAACGCGCGATTCAGCATCAATTGCTTTATTGGCACATGCCATTCATTTCCTTTTTGCCTGCCAAGTTTAATGATCATGTTATTTACAGCCTGATCATACAATGTAGCGATGTTAGAAAAGCGGCGGATATTGCCGGCGAGGTTTTCCTTTACCTGCGGAAATACATTACTCACCGCCG
>CBFGYO010000251.1:0-3286 GCA_965652975.1 uncultured Chitinophagaceae bacterium
GCAATTGGAGGCGCAGCAAAAGGTGCAGTAGTGGGGACGGCAATTGGTGCTATATCAGGCGATGCCGGAACGGGAGCTGCAATAGGTGCGGTAGCAGGTGGAGTAGGTGGTATCAGGCAAAGACGAAAAGCCAACGAACAAAAAGAACAACAATCACAGGCAGCAGTTGCACAAACTCAACAGGGAATGATCGACAGCTATAAAAAAGCATTTTCTGCCTGTATAGAAGGGAAAGGATACACAATTAAATAATATCAATAACATTTTTTAACTCAATTATTATAAAAATGAAACACTTAATATTAGTCGGAGTAGTTGCATTCTTATCCGGCTCCGCGCAAGCCCAAAGCAATAAAGAAGATGTGGACATGATCCAGGCCATGTATGGTAAGGAAAAGAAAGCAATCGTGGCCGAATTTATCATGCCGCCAGATGATGCAAAGAAGAAAGCCTTCTGGAATTTGTATGACAAGTATGAAACAGAACGCAAGGCACTAGGTAAAAAGCGTATTGCCCTGCTTGAAAAATATGCAAATGCGTACAGCAGTATTGATGATAAAACAACGGACGCCATCATGCTCCAAACGATGAGCCTTCAGAAAAGTGTCGACGGGCTGATCACAACGTATTACAGCAAAATAAAGTCATCTGTTGGTGTGAAACAGGCCGCCCAGTTTTACCAGCTCGAATCTTACCTGCTCAGTGCGACAAGAATATATGTACTCGGAAATATTCCCTTTATCGATGAATTGGAAAAAATACCGGAACCAAAACCCGCTGGAAATAATTAAAAGGCCAATTAAAACAATACCTACATGAAAAGATTTTTAACACTAGCCATGGTTTTTACTCTGTCATTGTCTGCATTGGCTCAACAGAAGGGGAGTGTGGCACTCAACGCTTATGGGGGCTACAATTTTAGGGACAGGGTAAATTTCGACGGCTTTTATGGATATATAGACGAAGCATTTCAATACGGGGGCGGACTCGAATATTATCTCCACTCCACTAAATCTTTAGAATTGAAATACCTGCGCATGGATACGCGTATGCCGCTATATGGGCCGGCCGGCTCCAAACTCAATGATGATGCTGAAGATGGTTCTATAAGTTATATCCTTGTCGGAGGTAATAATTATTTTGGTAAAAGTTCAACAGCCAAAGCAATGGCATTTGCCGGCGGCGACCTAGGCGTGGGGATCGTGAATATGGACAAGGGCGGAAGCGCAACCAAATTTGCGTGGGATGCCAAAGTGGGTGTAAGGATTAATACTTCATCAGCTATTTCTTTAAAATTTCATGCTTACGTACAAAGCATCATTGCAGCGGTGGGCAGCGATTTTTATTATACCTGGACAGGCGTTGTGATTGGTGTGCCCGATTATGCAAGCATTTTCCAATTTGGATTGGGTGGCGCAATCTGTTTCAATTTCAAGTCGAAAAAATAAATGAGTTAATAACTAATATTAAAAACAAGTTGATATGAAACATCTAATACTTTCGAAGAGAATAACAGTATTCATACTGGCATCAATGGTAATTACAGCTATGACTGGTTGTGGCCCATCTACCAAAATTGAAAAAAGCTGGAGGGAACCAACAGCCAGTATTACTAAGAGCACAGCCGGGAAAACTTTAGTGATGGCTCTGGTAAAAGATGAGACTTCCCGGAGAGTCATAGAAGATGCGTTGGTAAAAAGGATAGGTGCCGAAGCGGTGGCTTCGTATGTTGCTTACCCATCAGAAACCCTTAAGACGATTGGTGCCGAAAAATTCAACGAGTTATTAAGCCAGGAGAAATATAAACATGTAGTACTTATGCGCCTTGCAGATGTAGAGAAAGAAACATCGTATGTACCGGGAACAACCACCGGGTTTTACGGCGGGTATGGCCGGTATTACGGGTATGGATACGGTATGTATTCAACTCCGGGATATTATACTACGGATAAAAATTATTTTGTAGAGACTACAGTTTATTCTGTAACACCGGATAAGCTGTTGTGGACGGGTACTACCAAAACCGTAAACCCTTCCAAAATTGAGAAAACCGTAAACGACATAGCCGACGTAGTGGCCGAAAAAATGCGGAGCGATAATTTTTTGAAATAGTTACGGGCCAGCTTTGATCTTTCATCAGTGTTTTGGGTAAAAGGAAGATCAGGCTGGCTTGTTTTGTAATGTTCTTACCTACAGGCATCAAATCGATCCGTTATGAAACATATTTTATTTATACTATTCACCCTGGTGAATATTACCTGTCTTGCACAATATAGCGAGCGGGAGTTGTCGAAGAAGGAACAGGACTATACGGACAGTTTGAAAAAAGTCACGTATAACCATACTTTTCCATTACTAGGGCAAAAAGCTTATAGAATGGGCTTTGATATACCGTATCCTATTGGGATAATGACGAATTATTTTTATGCAAAACAAGGATTGATAATTGAAAATCTTCAGTTGGGGTTAAGTGCAGATAACCACGATATACCACTAACGCCGGTTGATTTTATAGAATTTGGATCCAATAGCGTTGTTGTACATTCATTCAATGTAAGACCCGATATCTGGATATTACCCTTCCTCGACCTATACGGCCTGTTTGGTTACGGTACATCTACAACAACAGTAAATATTGTAGCACCCGTAGCATTTACATCCGTTGTAAAACAAAATATAAGCACGGCTGGGTTTGGAGTCACCGGTGCGTTTGGACTAGGACCTCTTTTCGTTGCTATCGATGCTAACTGGAGTTGGAACAAACCGGAGAAACTTGACAAGCCTGTTACTGCAAAAACTTTCAGTATGCGCCTGGGACACTCCATTAAATTTAAGTATAAGCCCACTCGTAATGTCGCTTTCTGGGCCGGAGCGATGCGGGCAAAAATTGGTGCCGGTACTGTGGGTGAAATTACCTTATCTGATGCTCTACCACCTGAGTTTTGGACCAGGAAGGATGAAGTTGTGCAGGATTACTATACCTGGTATAACAGTTTAAATCCTTTAAACCCCGTAGATAGATTGAAGAAGGAAACGGCCGACAAGGTATTGACTCCAATCGTCGAAAGAATAGATGCGGTCGACGGTTCGGCTTCCGTAAGATATGCGCTGGATAAACGCCCTGCGGAAGAATGGAATATGATTGTGGGTGGCCAGTTTCAATTAAACAAAAAATGGGCGTTCCGAACGGAAGCTGGGATTGTCGGCGATAGAAAATCTTTCCTCATATCCGCACAGTACCGGTTTATGGCTTTTTAATTAATGGAAATTCATCAAAGATTGCATG
>CBFGYO010000252.1:0-3283 GCA_965652975.1 uncultured Chitinophagaceae bacterium
GATCAGCGTTGTAATAATGATTCGGTTGCATCTGGTTGGACCGGATATTGAAAAAGCCATAGTCCGCATCAATATTCAACTCCGTGCCACCGGGTACTGCGTAGCGATAGTTGATATTAGTGTTGATATTTGTCCTGTCCATCTTGTTTTGGCTGCTTGCTTCCAGTATGCGGTCAAGCGTATTGGTAGGCTCATAAATAATGTACATCGGACCTGCGCTATTGAACTCATTTTTAGCTACGTTGCCATATACCATTCCACCGATTGTACTTTTTTGGCCGAGAAAGAAGTCGATACCTGTTTTGAATGCGTGGCTGTTGTTTTTAAATCGCATTGTATTCGTTTGCTGGAAAATTGTATCGAATTGCTCTCTTCTCAGCGTAAACGAATTGGCGCTTAACCCATTATTATAATTGTAATTTCCAAAGAGGTTGAAATGCTTGTTACGATGGTTGAAATTGATGCCCCCATTATACTTTGGGAAACTACCGATATTATAACCAAGGCTCACTGATCCATTCGTACCGTATGATTTATTTTTCTTCAGCCTGATATTGATTATCCCTGCATTACCTGCAGCTTCATACTTAGCTGATGGGTTTGTGATGATTTCAAACGCGTCTATCTGCGAAGATTGCAGCGTTTTCAGAAAGTTGGCGAGGTCCGCACCTGATAATGGGCTTGGTTTGCCATCGATATAAATCTGCACGCCATTTTTTCCGGCGAGGCTCAGGTTGTCGTCTTTATCAACCATTACACCAGGTGCTTTACGAAGCAACTCCAATGCATCATTTCCTACAGAATTGATAGTGCCTTCCACATTTACGATCATCTTATCAGCTTTTACTTCCACCATAGGTCGTTGGGCTGTGACGGTTACACCCTGGAGGTTAGCCGAAAGTTTACTCATTTCCAAATTTCCCAGGTCTACGTCACCACTTCCGGATAGTTCAAACGGTTTTGTGTAATATGGGGTATAACCTACATGGGAGACATTTAACAGGTAGTTGCCGGGATTGGCGGTAAGGTCAAATTTGCCGTCGTCGTTGGTCACTGCAAGTTTTAAAACAAAGGAGTCTTTTGCTCTTAATAGGGAGACTGTTGATTTTTCGAGTCCCTTTCCCTGCTGATCTTTGATGGTGCCGGTAACTCTCTGGGCTTGTGCGCTTGTAAGCACGAATAAGGCTGCAATTAGGTTGATTATAGTTTTTCTCATAATTATCCTCTTTAGATAAGGTCGCACAAAGATACCTCGTGTCATGACTTTGTAAAAGGCCGGACCGACCAATGGTATTAAATAGGTTCCGAACGGCCTGAATTTTCCGGTGAACTGCGAAAAAAATCCAGCGCAATGTGCTTTTGCAGGTGGGTTTTGCTCATATTTGCAGCTCTAAATGATTCAATATGAATTTTCCATCAAATCTTCGCTACACCAAGGATCACGAATGGATTAAACTGGAAGGGAATGTCGCCACTATCGGGATTACCGACTTTGCACAGCGTGAATTGGGCGATATCGTGTACGTGGAAGTAGAAACAATTGGCAAAGCTTTGAATGCGGGTGCCGTATTTGGAACAGTAGAAGCGGTAAAAACAGTTTCCGACCTTTTTTTGCCGGTATCAGGCACCATTAATGAATTGAATCCTGCGCTTGCAAATTCACCGGAACTGGTCAACACTGATCCTTATGGTGAAGGATGGATGATCAAAATGACGGTTGACAACCCTGCTGATGTAGATGCTTTACTGGATGTATCCGGGTACGAGTCAGTAGTTGCATAAATCTGTTTATTTAATTCACTACGTATATTAAGCGGCTTATAACCTAAGTCCGCTTTTTTTGTATCTTAACCAACCATTGTACTCAAAACCAACATATAGCGAAGCAGAGCTGGTTTCCTTGCTACAGCAAAAGAATGAACAGGCGTTCAGTAATTTATACGATAACTATTCGGGCGCGTTGTTCAATATCATTACCCAGATTGTTCCTGATCGCGATATCGCAAGTGATGTATTGCAGGAAGTTTTTTTAAATATCTGGAGAAAAATAAGCAGCTACGATGCTGCAAAAGGAAGGCTGTTCACCTGGATGCTGAACATCGCAAGGAATGCAGCGATAGATAAGATTCGTTCGAGAGCTTACCAGGACAGCCTCAAAAATCAGTCTTTTCCGGAAGATGCTGGAGCATTCGCCAGTCATACTGTAATACCTATTACAGATGATTATGGCTTGCGCAAACTCGTAAATAAGTTAAAAGACGAACAGAAGGTATTGGTAGAGCTTTCCTATTTCCAGGGCTTTACACACGAAGAAATAGCAAGAACACTCAACATACCGTTAGGCACGGTAAAAACCAGGATTCGTAGTGCCCTTACACAATTAAGAACTTTGATTCAATAAGGTGAACATTAAAGATTACATATCGAGTGGCGTGGTTGAAAGTTATGTGTTAGGACTTTCAACTGAAGACGACAAACAGGAGTTTGAACAGCTTTGTGCCCGTCATCCCGAGCTTGTTGCGGCAAGAAATGAATTTGAGATAGCACTGGAAAAAAGGCTTTTCAACGAAGCATCCACACCTGCATCCGGCATAAAATCCAGGATCATGGAAGCCATCCGGCAGGATACTTCGGTAAACCAAACTCCAATCATTACTATGGAAAACCGAAATAATGTTCGCAACTCTTCACCGATGCGATGGATAGCGGTAGCGGCAGTAATTCTTTTATTGGTCAGCGCGTATTTCGCCTTTAATTTTTATACCCGAAATAAAGACCTGGAAATGGAGCTTGCCAGGTCCAGGAATGCCGAGACGGAAATGAACGACAAGATGAAGAAACTGGAAGATGAAACCCGCATTATGAGCGATCCGAATGTAGCTGTTGTAAATATGGTTGGCACGCAGGCCCCTGCGAAAGCCACTGCCAATGTATACTGGGACTCCACTTCTTCTAATGTATTTCTCGTTGTAAAAAATATGCCCCAGTTGCCATCTGAAAAACAGTACCAGTTATGGGCACTGATTGATGGTCAGCCAAAAGACCTGGGTCTTTTTGATGTGGGTGACAATAAGAAACTTATTCTGAAAATGAAGAACACCCAAAAAGCAGACGCTTTTGCCATTACTATCGAAACACGCGGTAATACCGGGGGACCAACCCTCGAACAAATGCAAAGTCACGGTAAAGCGAGCCTGTAACCGAAATTCCACAAATCCGAATACTTCGTTTTTACGTAATTAGAACCGAATACTTTGCTATAGTAGTTTTGGTTCTATAGTTG
>CBFGYO010000253.1:0-3202 GCA_965652975.1 uncultured Chitinophagaceae bacterium
TACGCCCACAGAGTGCCACAGTGAAGCACAGAGCACCGCGGAGGATTTCTGTGAATTGTAAACAAACTATGTTTACCTATGAACAACATATGTTACTATGTGTTAAAAAAGCGAAAAGAATATCTATTCATTCTAAAAAGAAAAAGTTCTTTCAAGCCGGTATCTCCAGCCTGAAAGAACTTTTATCTTTTATCTTTCATCTTTTATCTTTCAGAAGGCTTTCTTCTCCACCTTATTCCCATCCACATCCAATTCCACAATCTCATACCCCAGTTTTTTCACCCCGTCGATGATCTTCACTTTATCGCCTACAAGCAGTATGTTCATTTTTGCCGGGTCCAACACTTTTTTGGCAGTAGCGTCTACCTGTTCTTTGGTAAGGTTTGCCAGGATTTTATTTTGCTGCTCCACATAATTTGCGGGCAGGTTGTAATCGAGTATGCGACCGATGAATCCTGCTTTTTGGAAACCCGTTTCATAACTCAATGCATCGCGCTGGCCCAGTGAATTTTTCATGAATTGCAATTCGGGTTCGCTGATACCATTGTTTTTAAAATTATTCAACTCTTTCATCACTTCTACCAGTGCACTATCCGTGGCATCGGCGCGAATACCTGAACTGAAGGCAAATTCACCGCTGTGTTCATCAGCACTAAATGTGCTGCGGGCGCCATAAGTCCAGCCCTTATCTTCCCGCAGGTTGAGATTGAGGCGGCTATTAAAATCACCACCCAACGGATAGTTTACCAGTCTTGCCCTGTAATATTCACCGGTAGCATCATATTTTAAACCGGTAGGATAACCTACCCTGAATTGCGATTGTGCGGCTTTAGGAATATCTACCAGGAACACTTTTGTTTTATCAATTGGCGGGGGCGTAGCGTTCACGTTGGGCAATTCCACTTTCTTATTCGGCAGTTTATTCAGGAAAGCGAGTTTTGATACTATTTCTTCCTGTTTGATATCACCTACCACCACTACTTTGGTACCTTTTGAAGTGATATAATTCTTATAATAATTTTCGATATCCTGCAGTTTCATATTCTTCATCGTGTATTCGGTGCCCGCTTCACTCATACCGAGAATATTATTGGGTCCGTAGTTCACTTTGGCAAATACGGTATTTGCAACCGAAGCAGGGTCGGCTTTTGCCTGTTTGAAACTTTCCAGGTTTTGATTTTGTATGCGGTTAAATGCAGCTTCGGTAAATTTTGGATTGAGCATTCTTTCTTCTACCAGCGCCAAAGTTTTATCGATGTTTTTCTTCAGCGACTGCACCACGAATGTGATTCCGTCTATATTACTACTTACGTTTACAGAGCTTCCCAGCTTTTGTAATTCTACCGCCATTTTTTCCGCAGTATAATTCTTAGTGTCTTCATTCATCATGTCGGCAAACATATCTGCAAGGCCGATATGTGCTGTATCGTTTGCCTGCAACAGGTGACCGCCAGGAATAGTAATGGTGAGGGTAACGGTTGGTATTTCCGTACTTTCAGTACCGATCATTTTTACACCGTTTGCCAAATCCTTTCTCCAGAATTTTGGAACTTTCACCATGGGGTTGGTGCCATTGCCGGGCAATTTGGTACGATCAAAATTGTCTTTGGCTTTTACATATTTCAGACCCGCATATCCATAATCAGGGGCGCTATATCGCGACGAATCTATTTTATAATTATTCTCGCGGGCTATCAATGCTTCCTGGCCCTTTGGCAATACACTGAGATAAACCGCTTTTTTGCCTTTGAGATATTTTTGATACACCCTTAGCACGTCTTCTTTTGTAACCGCGCTATACATTTTGATGAGGTCGGCAATTTTGTTTGGATTGCCGGTAAAAGTCTGGAAGGCCGCCAACTGTGAAATTTTACCGGATACACTTTGTAGTCCGTTTATCAGTTGCGATTCGATTCCCCCTTTAAATTTTGCAACATCATCATCAGTAATGCCTCTTGCTTCGAATGAATCAAGCGACTGGCGGAAGAGCGTCTCCACTTCTGCCAGCGTTTTGCCTCTCATCGGAATGATCTGGAAAAGAAACTCACCGGTCAATTCGCTCAGGAAATTGCTGGAAGTAGCGCTCAAAGCCAATTGCTTTTTTACCAGTTGCTGGTAAAGAACAGAATTTTTTCCCTGTCCCAATACCTGGGCAAGACATGCCAACGCTCCCATATCAGGGTGGTAGTTAGGTACTGTAGGAAAATCGATAAACAACATGGGTTGTTTTGCATAATTATCGATATAAGAAACGTAGCGGTCATTGTCTATCGCTACGGCTGGCACCACTACGGGTTTCACTTCGGGGCCGCGGGGGATGGAGCCGAAATATTTTTCTACCAGCTTCACAACATCTGCAGGTTTCACATCACCACCAACAGTAACAGTAGCATTGTTTGGACCATACCAGCGCAGGAAGAAGTTTTTAAGATCGTTTACATCTACACGATTCAGATCTTCCACATAGCCGATTGTAAGCCATGAGTAAGGATGACCGTAAGGGTAGAGATTACGGGAAGCGGTTTCAAAGGCCAGACCGTAAGGACGGTTATCATAATTCTGACCTCTTTCATTCTTAACTGTGGAACGCTGGATCTCGAATTTTTTTTGAGTCACAGCGTCGAGCAAAAAGCCCATGCGGTCAGCTTCGAGCCATAGCATTTTTTCAAGCTGGTTGCTGGGAACAGTTTCAAAATAATTCGTGCGATCGCGATTGGTAGTTCCGTTGAGTGTGCCTCCTGCATCTGAAACAATCTTGAAATGTTGTTCATCGGCCACGTTATCGCTACCCTGGAACATCATGTGTTCAAAGAAATGTGCAAACCCTGATTTCCCGATCTCTTCGCGAGCCGATCCTACGTGGTAAGTAACGTCCACATGCACCACAGGATCGCTGTGATCCTCGTGAACGATGAGTGTAAGTCCATTTGGTAATACATATTTCTCGTAAGGAATGACAATCTCGCTTCCCTTTCGGGTAACTTTTTCGACAAGCCTGGTTTGTGCACCGGCAATACCGGCAACCAGTATAGCCAATAGCAATACTAATCGTTGTTTCATCTGCAGAAAATTTAGTGTGTTAAAAATGATCGGAAATTTAATGGGGATAACAAGTTAATGGATTTCCTGATTTCGACCAACCGAAATTGTTTGGGAAAACTGTTGTGGTGGAATAGATAAAAGATAAAAGATAAAAGTTCAT
>CBFGYO010000254.1:0-3184 GCA_965652975.1 uncultured Chitinophagaceae bacterium
TTATCTATTATCTGTTTTAAATTAGTTCTTTCACTTTCGCAACCACCGCATCCACTTCTTCTTTCGTATTATGCTTGCAGAAAGAAAACCGCACAGTAACGAGGTTGGGATTGTTGTTGATGGCACGTATAACATGGCTGCCTACATCTGCGCCACTACTGCATGCGCTTCCACCGGAAACACAAATATGATTTATGTCGAGGTTGAAAAGGATCATTTCCGACTTTTCTGTTTTGGGAAATGCTGCGCTTAACACTGTATAGAGGCACCTGCCTTCCTGGTCGCCATTAAACTGTACACCTTTTATTTCAGCACGCAGGCGCGTCATCATATATGTCTTTAAAGACTGGATTTGTGCGCTGTCTGTTTCATAATTCTTCATTGCTAGTTCAAGAGCTTTTGCAAAACCTACAATGCCATACAGGTTTTCGGTACCTGCCCGCATATTTCGCTCCTGGCCACCTCCATAAATGAAGGGTTTGATCTTTACATTGTCGTTGATATATAATATGCCGACTCCCTTTGGCCCATGAAACTTATGACCGGCACCGGAGATAAAATGAATGGGCGTTTTACGAAGGTCGAGCGGATAGTGACCTACCGTTTGCACACAGTCGGAATGAAAAATAGCATTGTATTTTTTACAAAGATTTCCAACGGCGTCGATATCCAGTATGTTGCCAATTTCATTGTTTGCATGCATCAGGCTCACCAGGCAACGCACGTCCGATGAAGCAAGCTGGTCTTCGAGATCCGCAAGATCAACATGCCCATCGGGCAGGAGGCGTACATGACTGCTTGTAACGTCTGCACCGCAATCATAATGTTCAATGGTATGTAACACTGCATGATGTTCGATAGGAGAGCTGATGATATGCTGGCAACCGAGATCCCTGATGGCCGAAAGAATAGCGGTATTGTTGCTTTCGGTTCCACCACTGGTGAAAAAAATCTCACCCGGGTGGGCATTCAGCAATCGTGCGACGGTTTTACGCGCAGTTTCTATCGCAAGTTTCGACTCGCGGCCGTAAGAATAAATGGACGAAGGATTTCCAAAATGAGTAGTCATGTAGGGCAACATCGCATCCAGCACTTCTTTGTCGAGGGCGGTTGTTGCGGCATTATCAAAGTATATCCTGTTCATCAGTATTTAAAAATGAGCCGCAAAGATAAGAAGGAAGTACTAGCAAGCAGCAGTATACAAGTCATCAATAACGGGTAACTGAAATGGTACGTACCTGATTTACAGTCGGGATAAGTGCGAATGCCAGTACCAAATAGCCTGCAAAACAACTCCCCATAAGCAATTCGAAAATAAATTTGGAACTCTACGAAAATTCCGTAGCTTTACGAAAACATCGTAGAAATGGAAAAATTAACCCATGTAGAAGAAGAAGCCATGCAGGCAGTATGGCGGACGGGTGAAGGCAATGTAAAAGCCTTTATGGAAAATATGGATGCGGCAGCTCCTTATACAACTGTTGCTTCCACCATTAAAAACCTGGAAAGAAAAGGTTACCTACAAAGCAGGCTGGTCGGCAATGCCTATTTGTACAAGCCGGCAGTAAGCGAGGAAGAGTATAAGAAAAAGTTCATGGGAAATGTAGTGAAGGAATATTTCGATAATTCCTATAAAGAGCTTGTGAATTTCTTTGTGGAGCAGAAAAAGCTCTCTGCCAAAGAACTCAAAGAGATCATAAACATGATCGAAGAGGGTAAATGATTTATTTGTCGCGCAATTAATAGGGATCATTTACTATTCGACATAAACAAAATCACGATGCATTAAAAACGCAGCTATGCCTTTACTTATCCTTTACCTCATAAAATTATTTGTTAGCCTGGGAATAGTATTCCTGTTTTACCAACTGGTTTTGCGCAGGCTGACATTTTATAATGCCAATCGCTGGTATTTACTGGGATGCACGGCACTTTGCTTTGTGGTGCCCTTCATCAACGTTACCAAGGTGGTGCATGAAAACGGGTCTACGCCAGCGTTAATACAATTCATACCCACGATACAGTCCTATTCCGTTGGGCTGGATGATGCCACTCAGTGCCCGGTTCCTCTGTGGTCGAGTACCTTGACCAAATGGGACTGGATGCTTATTGTGTTTGCTTTCGGTGCGGGTTTGCTCTTACTGAGGTTTGCCATTCGTTGTGTGTCATTTCTGAGGTTGAAAAGCCGGGCGAAGCTTATTTCTGAAGGTGATTTAAAGATCTATCATGTAAATGAATCCATCATACCCTTTTCTTTCGGCAATTCAATTTTTATCAATAGCACCCAGCATACCGAGTTGGAATTAAGAGAGATCATCCGCCACGAATTTATTCATGTAAAGCAAAAACATACAGCCGATATTCTATGGGCGGAGTTGCTATGCATGCTCAATTGGTACAATCCATTTGCATGGGCATTGAAAATTGCAATGCGGCAGAATCTTGAATTTATTGCCGACCACCAGGTGCTCGAGAATGGCGTTGACAGAAAACAATATCAATACCTTTTATTGAAAGTAATAGGTAATGATCAATTCAGTATAGCCCAGAAGTTCAATTTTTCTTCATTAAAAAAACGTATAGCCATGATGAACAAGACAAGGTCAGCAAGGGTAAACTTGCTGCGATTCCTCATTCTGTTACCCATTATAGCCGTTATCCTGATCTCTTTCCGGGAACAGTTTGACCAGGTAATACCAGCACCCACAAAAATTGTAACGGATACTATCCCGGATGTGAGAAAGCCTAATGACAAAGGGTATATCATCAATATTCGTGACAACAAGGGTCAATGTATGGTGGAAGTGAAGGACAATCAGGGTAAAGTAGTAGACAAACTGCCTCTTACAAAATGGAAAGAAAATGTAACCCTGTACGTTGATAAATATGGTGAAATTCCACCACCACCCCAGGTGATACCTAAGGCACCTATTGCGCCAGTTACAACTGTTGGAGACGTAAGTCCCGTAGCTCCTGTAGCACCTGTGGCTACTGTTGTCGACGCTGCTGATGTTGTACCGGCCATGCCCGTGAGCCCTGTACAGCCACCGGCACCACCAGCACTCGTGAGTAATGCAGATAAATTAATTACATCCGCTGATAATTTCGAGATCACAGATAAAAAGGCTGTGCTTCATTTAAAAAATGGAACCACTGAAACCTACGACCTCACCGATAAACAACA
>CBFGYO010000255.1:0-3179 GCA_965652975.1 uncultured Chitinophagaceae bacterium
TTATGGCTTCCCTTATAGAAATGCCCGAGAATTGAGGCCATAGTTTTACCACATAGAAGCATAGGAGCATAGGTCAACATAGTTTTTATTTTAGCTCATCCAGTTCACCCCAGCTTCAGGATTCCACTTGGTTGTACTTTTTTTCAATTTAGTCCAAAACTCAATAGAGCTTTTACCCGTAATATCACCCACACCGAATTTGCTTTCATTCCATCCACCAAATGAAAAAGGTTCCCTTGGCACTGGCACACCCACGTTCACACCAATCATACCTGCGCTGGCTCTATCAATAACGTATCGTGCAAGTCCGCCGTTTTGTGTAAATACGGAGGCTGCATTGCCATAAGGATTTGCATTCTCGATAGCCAGTGCTTCATCTACTGTAGCCGTGCGCATAATGGATATTACCGGCCCAAATATTTCCTCGGTAGCCACCGACATACCGGGCTTTACATAATCTATTACTGTTGGTCCTACATAGGTTCCATTTTCTTTTCCTTCTACTTTGGCATGGCGTCCATCTACAAGCACTTTTGCGCCTTGTTGTTCTGCCTCGCTGATATATCGTTCAATTCTTTCCTTGGATTCCTTGTTGATAACCGCGCCGAGGTTTTTTCCCGGGATTATTTTTCTTGCCTCTTCGCAAATCTTGTCGATGATGTGATCGACATTGCCCACACCTACCATTGCGGATGCGGCCATACAGCGCTGTCCGGCGCAACCACTCATGCTTGCTGCTACATTTTGCGCTGTCATCTCTGGTTTGGCATCCGGAAGAACCATCAGGTGATTTTTGGCACCGCCCAGCGCAAGGCATCTTTTATAAGTGTTGGTAGCACGCTTGTATACAAGTTTTGCTACCTTGGTTGATCCTACAAACGATACGGCCTGTATGCCGGGATGATCGCAGATTGCTTCCACAATTTCCACATCACCATGCACAATATTTAGCACACCGTCAGGTAATCCGGCTTCTTTTAAAAGTTGCGCCAGTCTTCCGCAGCTTAATGGTACTTTTTCCGATGGTTTCATGATCATGCAATTTCCGAGTGCAATTGCATTGGGGATCGTCCAGTTGGGAACCATCGCGGGAAAATTGAATGGTACTATCGAGGCTACTACTCCAAGTGGTACATGTTCGGTACGACATTCAACACCTTTACTCACTTCAAGCACTTCGCCAGTCACCAGTTGCGGGAGTGAGGTGGCAAATTCAGTAAGCTCGATACACTTTTCGATTTCTGCCACGGATTCACCATAAGTTTTTCCATTCTCTTCGCTGCACAAAAGTGCAAGTTCTTCCAGGTGTTTTTCAAGCAGGTATTTATATCTGAAAAAAACCTGTACTCTTTCTTTGATGGGTGTTTTACTCCATGCTCCAAACGCAGTTTTTGCTGCTTTCACGGCCTGGTCGAGATCACCGGAAGTGGAGAGGGGCACGGTGGAGAGATTATTACCATCGATAGGAGAGATGACGGGCAGGGTGCGGTCGCCCGAAGCATTCACAAATTTACCGTTGATATAATTTTGGATCGCAGGGTATTTCATCGCAATTTTTTATTACTGTTGCAAACAGATGGCTTTCAACAGCCTCAATTATAAATATACTTAAATTACCCAGCTTTACAAGCAGCTTATACGTGGTATGACACCCGAAAGAAAAGACAAACTGATACAGGTTTTATCCAAACGGCAACCCGATATTACCGTGGTCCTCGAAAACGTATTCGACCCACATAATATATCAGCGGTAATGCGCACCTGCGACGCGGTTGGTATACAGGAAATTTATATACTTACTACAAAGATTCCCCGTCATAAAAAGTGGGGAGCTCGCAGTTCATCCAGCGCTGCAAAGTGGCTCACGATTCACTCTTTTGATAATACCGAAGCCTGTTTTTCTGCTTTGCGGGCCCGCTATTCAAGGATATTAACAACACATTTAAGCAGTGATGCAATAAGTTTACATGCGATTGACATGACACAGTCGATTGCGCTGGTATTTGGCAACGAGCATAGCGGGGTGAGTGAGGAAATCCGGGCGCTGGCCGATGGTAATTTTGTAATACCACAGGTAGGGATCATCAGGTCGCTGAACATAAGTGTTGCCTGTGCAGTTACGCTCTATGAAGCCTACCGGCAAAAAGAAGCGGCGGGACATTACAACCGGGCAGACATGGACAACGTCATGAAGAGAGAGCTTTTGAAGGAATGGCTGGTGGTAGATAATAGTGAAACGGATAATAGATAATAGTGGTTTTGTTCGACCTTTTCTGGGTTTATAAAAAAATCGTTTATGATGAAGTTATTAATGGGTGTTGTATTTATGTTATTGGCGGGTCAGAGTTTGGAGGCGCAGACTATAAAAAAGGTGAAGATCACTGAGCTTGAAAAAACAATTGCGGAAAGCAGGACGCCATTGATAATTAATTTCTGGGCTACGTTTTGTAAACCCTGCATCGAAGAGATCCCCTACTTTGAAAAAGAGGTAAAGAAGAATGCCAAAGACAGCATCCAGTTGATATTGGTAAGTCTTGACCTGGAAGATTATTATCCTAAAAAAATCCAGTCATTTGCAGGTAAGCAAAAGTTTTCCTCAACAATTGTCTGGCTGGATGAATACAATGCAGACTATTTTTGTCCTAAGGTTGATCCCAAATGGTCAGGAGCGATTCCGGCCACCCTGTTCATCAATAACAAGACAGGCTACCGCAAATTCATGGAGCAGCAGTTGTCGGAAGATCAGTTAAAAAAAGAAATCATGGCTATACTTGGGGAAGATAAAAGATAAAAGTTAAAAGATAAAAGTTGGCAAAATTCCTTGCCCACCTGTTTTTACTTTTTTTGGCTTTTATCTGCGGCGTTTTCCCTACTTGGGGAAGATAAAAGATAAAAGTTGGCAAAATTCCTTCCACCTGTTTTTACTTTTCCCTTTTAACTTTTATCGGGAGCGTGTTCCCTGCTTAATTCTTCTCTCATTTTAGCTAGCAGGTAGAGGAAATAGATACCGGCGCAGAAACTGGTTATTGCCAGTATTATCCCCATTACGCTTTCATAATAAATGGCTCGTGCGAGGCACCAGCCTACCAGTGCCATAAAGCCGAGAATGATAATGCGGTTGATGATTGATCTGGAAATCATAAGCTGGTTTTGCGTTTGGAAATTGATGTGTGTCTTTT
>CBFGYO010000256.1:0-3137 GCA_965652975.1 uncultured Chitinophagaceae bacterium
ATGATCACTTCCTTTCCATAGAGATCGTCATCGAGCCCGATGGAAGTTACAACATTACCGGAAGATTTCATGCCTTTGTATGAAGCCAGTTTTATGAAACAAAGTTCAGCCTCAATGTCAAGGTGTTTAAACAAATCAGACGCAAACATGAATGAACCATTCAGGATGGCGATAAACAATGGTCTCTTTCCCGCGTAATCTTTATTGATCGAAGCTGCAAGTTCTTTTATCCGTTGCTGAATAGCAGCTTCCGACAAATATGGGCCGAAATTTTTATCATGCACTTTAATGAGCGACATGTGAGTTTTGGTGGTTAGTTGGTACTCCAACGCCTGTCCGCCGGAGTCAGTGAATAATTATCTTTCAACGCCAGTTTGGGCATTGCTGTTGATTTATCGCGCAATGATAGTCTTTCACCTACAGCAGGCTGCATGTCGCCTCTCAACCAGTTTAATTCCTGTAGCGATTCAAGGCGTATAGCTTGTTGTTGTGCGATTTCCCAAAGTGATTCACCCGTCTTTACAATATGGAAATCGGCATCACCGGTTCTGCGTTTACGTTGAAGGTACACAAGTTGATCAGTTGCCGTAGTTTCCTGTGGTTTCATTTCATTGAATTCAAAAATCCTACCGAGCGAAACGTTATACTGCTGCGCAATTGAAAGATAGGAAACACCTTTGGCTACAAAAACCACCCTGGTTTCATTTATGCGGAATTCTCCAGCCGGGTAATTGATAGGTGCCGCTACGGGCTCGGGTGTTACAACAGTTACTGCGACAACTTCAGTCGGTGTTTGCGCTTTCACATTTTCCCGTTTCGCAAGCCCGATATCTCCTGCAGGCATTTTGCCCAGTGCGATAAGTGTATAATCCTGCAAATGATAATCTTCAATCAGCTTAATAATTATTCCGGGGTAACGGGGATTGGTTGCGTAGCCAGCTTTTTTCAACCCGGTTGCCCAACCGGTATAGTCGGTGGGATCGAGCTGGAACAATGAGGCATAACGGGGGCTATTCTTTAAAAAATTGGAATGATCGCGATAGGATTCAGGTGCCGCTTCATATTTACGAAAGCATTCACCCCTTGCATCATCATCGTGAGATACCGACGGACCTGCCCAGTTGCTTTTACACTTTATTCCGAAATGATTATTCGATTTTAAAACGAGTACGCTTGTTCCGGCCATCGTTTCATGAATGCCCTGCGCCAGCTTGATCGAGGCCGGTACACCAGTCCTTTGCATCTCCGCTATGGCCAGGTCTTTATAAGTATCGATGTAGTTTAAAATTACCTGGTTGTCCTGAGCGTTGGAGCGAACCATGGTTACAGTAATAAACGACAGTAAAATGAGTGAGCGAATCATTTTCATGTATAAAGGATTATAATTTTCTTATTAGGTACAGTCCATCCCGGAGCGTGAGCACAACCTTCTCGATATCATTACGTTGCTTGATAAACGCATTAAAAGCCTCGATCCCTTTTGCGCTTTTCCCCTTCACTTCTTTATCCAGTACCTGCCCGTGAAAAAAGATATTATCTGCTAAAATATACCCGTTTTTCCGAAGTCTCGGCAAAATGAGGTTAAAATATTCTATATAGGCCGGCTTGTCGGCATCGATAAAAACCAGGTCCCAGTGCTCGTTCAATCCGGCTATGATATCCAACGCATTACCGGTATGAGTTATTATACGATCTGCATATTCAGACCGACTAAAAAATCGTTTTGCCGTTGTCATATCTTCCGGTCGCAATTCTATGGTGTGCAACTGGCCTTCCGGTTCCAATCCTTTTGCCAGGCATAGCGCGCTATAACCCGTAAATGTGCCTATCTCGAGGATACGTTTTGGGCTTACCATACAGCTTACCATTTCCAGGAACTTACCCTGCAAATGTCCGCTCAGCATATGATGTTCGGGATGATGGGTGCGGGTGTACTCGGCCACCTCTTTTAAAAGTGAATCTTCAGGCGTAGTAAGCTGTTCCGCATACTCCTGGATAGCTGGATGAATTATGTCCACAGAGCTGTTTTGACAAAGGTAGTATGGATTGATATGAATGTCAATCCACGCGAGGTTTACCTCGGTTGCACCGTTACGCCGCTACCACCAGCTTTTCGCCCTTGCGGGATATCAGCATCAACCCGATAAATGTCAGCAATCCATTAATAATAATTAGTTCAAGACCGATCTCGAATCCGCCAAAAATGTATTTCTGGTATTTGTCGAGGAAGAAGCATACAATTGGTGCGGCAATGGCCACATAAGGCACCCATTTATCATTCACCTGCCGCTTTGTAAGCAGGCCAAAAGCAAATAGTCCGAGTAGCGGACCGTATGTATAGCCTGCAACTTTCAGAATTACATCAATCATACTTGGGTTGTTAACCCATTTGAACACCATCACAAACAAAAGAAATACTAATGCAAACCCAAGATGTACTGCCTTACGTGTTCGTTTTTGTTCGGCTTCCGTCCGGTTTTCATCCCGCTTCAACCCGAGAATGTCGATACAGAAACTCGATGTAAGCGCCGTGATAGCGCCATCGGCGCTGGGGAAAAGAGCAGATATCAATGCAATGATGAATACTACAGAAATTACAGCAGGTACTCCCTCCTTGAGCGCAATTGTAGGGAATAGTTTGTCTGCAGCCACTGTTATACCATGTGTGTTGGCATACAGGTACAGCAAACCACCGAGGAATAGAAATAACAACACTACCAATGCCTGTATAATTGCAAACGTGAGCATGTTTTTCTGCGAGTCGCCCAGCGTTTTCACGCTAATATTTTTTTGCATCATCTCCTGGTCCATACCGGTCATGGTTACAGTAATAAATGCACCTGCAATCACCTGTTTTAAGAAAAACAACCTGCTTTGTGGATCGCCTACAAACATTTTGGTATAACCGGCATCTGATAATGCCGTTATCCCTTCACCAAAGTTAAGATTGAGCGATTTCAGGATATAAAACACACATATCACCAAACCTGCAAGCATACAGGTTGTCTGCAATGTATCTGTCCAAACAATGGTTTTAACACCGCCCTCGAACGTGTAGAGCAGTATCATAAGCAGGATGATGAGCGTGGTAAGCCAGAAAGGAACACCAAAGCTTGAAAGAATTGTATCCTGCAAAA
>CBFGYO010000257.1:0-3086 GCA_965652975.1 uncultured Chitinophagaceae bacterium
TTTTAACTGTCAACTCTCAAACACTATTATCTATTATCTATTCAACTATTATCTCCTTTATACGCTTTTTCCAGGTCAGCAATAACAATCTTCCCCATCTTCATCATTGCCTGCATTACCCGTTGTGCTTTTTGCGGATCCTTGTCGCTTAAATATTTTCCGAGTATTGGAGGTACAATCTGCCAGGATAAACCATACTTATCTTTCAACCATCCGCAACGGCTTTTTTCTCCACCGGCAGACAACTTCTCCCATTTATCATCAATTTCCGCCTGGGTATCGCAACTTACAAAAAGGGAAATGGCTTCTGTAAACTTGAAATGCGGACCTCCATTCAGAGCCTGGAATTCCTGGCCTTCCAATTCAAATGTCAGTCCTAGCACTTTGCCGTTAGGGCCGGGCATCTTTGTTAATATCTTTCCGTTACCGAAAACTGAAATATAAAAATTGGCAGCTTCTTCCGCATTATCATTGTACCATAAAAACGTGGTGATCTTTTGCATAGTACTATTTTTCTTTTGATAAAAATGTTTACTAAAACAAATGTATACCCCTTCCGCAGTTATCAAAGGGTGCAAATACGACTTTGTTGGGGTTAAATGCGCTTCCTTTTCATGCAACGACGCCAAGTACGCAGTGCCGCAAAGGTTTACTGGAGAGCTTTCTTTGCGTGAACCTCCATGCCTATCTTTGTCAACTAACGGTCCTATATATGAATACTGAATACACCCGAAACGAAGAATTGATGCAGCAGTCGCTGGGCGAAATGCGGAGGCGCCTTGAAAAGATAATGGAAGGCGGTGGCAAGAAAGCCATAGAAAAACAAAGGGAAAAAAATAAACTCACGGCAAGGGAACGCATCGATTACCTGTTGGATGCTGGTAAACCGTATATTGAAGTAGGCGCATTTGCAGGTTATGACATGTATGCAGAGCAAGGTGGCTGCCCCGCTGGTGGTACAGTAGCTGTAATAGGATATGTAAGCGGAAGACAATGCATTGTGATGGCAAATGATCAAACAGTGAAAGCCGGTGCCTGGTTTCCGATAACTGGTAAAAAAAATCTTCGCTTACAGGAGATTGCCATGGAAAACCGTCTGCCCGTCATTTACCTGGTCGACAGCGCGGGTGTCTTTCTGCCATTACAGGATGAAATTTTTCCCGACAAAGAACATTTTGGAAGGATATTCCGTAATAATGCGCGGATGAGCGCCATGGGCATTACACAGATCGCCGCAGTTATGGGTGCCTGTGTTGCCGGCGGCGCCTATCTACCCATCATGAGTGATGAAACCCTGATGGTAGAAGGCAATGGTTCAATTTATTTAGCAGGCCCCTATCTTGTAAAAGCTGCCATCGGTGAAGAAATCGATAACGAAACATTAGGAGGCGCAGTTACACACACCGAGATCTCGGGCATAGCAGATTATAAATTCAAAACGGAAAAAGAGTGCATGAATCATATCAAGCACCTGATGTCGATGCTGGGTGCCACTCCCAAAGCCGGGTTCGACAGGATCGAGCCTGTGTTGCCGGCAAAAGATCCGAATTCACTCTATGGCATCTTTCCTGGCGATGGCAAACCCTACGATATGGCCGAGGTGATTGATTGCTTTGTTGACGCCAATTCGTTTGAACAGTTCAAAGAGGATTATGGAAAAACAATTATTTGTGGATACGGTCGTGTAGATGGCTGGGCTGTAGGTATCGTAGCCAACCAGCGCAAGATTGTAAAAAGTAAAAAGGGCGAAATGCAAATGGGCGGAGTGCTGTATAACGATAGCTCGGATAAGGCTGCAAGGTTTATCCTGAATTGTAATCAAAAGAAAATTCCACTCGTTTTTCTGCATGACGTAACCGGCTTTATGGTGGGCAGCCGCAGTGAACATGCAGGAATTATCAAGGACGGAGCAAAAATGGTAAATGCAGTCGCCAATTCCGTTGTTCCCAAGATCACGATCGTAGTTGGCAATTCCTATGGTGCGGGCAATTATGCCATGTGTGGCAAAGCATACGATCCCCGCTTTATTTATGCATGGCCTTCGGCAAAAATCGCGGTAATGGGTGGCGATGCTGCTGCCAAAACGTTGCTACAAATAGAAATAGCATCACTGAAAGCAAAAGGACAAACAATAACGCCGGAAAATGAACAAAAACTCCTGGATGAAATAAAAGGAAGATACGAAAGGCAAACCTCGCCGTATTATGCAGCCGCCCGCATTTGGGTAGATGCTATTATCGATCCCATCGAAACGAGGAAGGTTATTTCGGAAGGGATTGCCGCAGCCAATAACAACCCTCACATCGATGAATTTAAAACTGGTGTATTACAAGTGTAAGCGCCGAAATTTTCATAGTTAATTAAAGCTGGACAAGCAATTGCTTACTTCATATTATGGCTGATCAGATAACAATGTATACGGATGGCGCAAGTAGAGGCAATCCCGGGCCTGGTGGATATGGTACGATACTTATGAGCGGGCCACATCGTAAGGAATTATCACAGGGATATAAACTTACCACTAACAACCGCATGGAACTTATGGCTGTGATCGCAGGACTACAGGCATTAAAGAAAAAAGGAATGCAGGTTACAATATATTCCGACAGCCAGTATATCGTAAAAGCAGTGGAACAGGGATGGCTGAAAAACTGGATTGCGACCAATTTTAAAGGTGGCAAAAAAAACCGCGACCTATGGATGCGCTACTACGATCTTGCAAGCGAGCACAAGCTCAAATTTGTGTGGGTGCGTGGTCATGCAGATAATCCTTATAATAATCGTTGCGATGAATTGGCTACTGCTGCGGCGGATGGTGGCAACCTGATGGAAGATGAGGGATACCTGGCAGACAAAAATAATTTAGCAAACTAATTCCAATAATTATGCTAACCTATGCTTTAATACTCCTATGTGGTAACAATATGGTTTCATATATTGAGATGTTCGAGAAGGGAAGCCATAGTTTTACCACATAGGAGCATAGAAGCATAGGGTCAACATAGTGTACTACGCGCTTTAATAAGATAGATATGCTGAAACCTTCACTTTGCTCCTGGAGCGGCGGAAAAGACAGTTGCTTTGCG
>CBFGYO010000258.1:0-3071 GCA_965652975.1 uncultured Chitinophagaceae bacterium
ATCAATACCGTTGTAATGTCGACCATGAGATTTTAAACAACATAAACGTTTTTTTACCGACACATTTTAGATATTTCATTCGTAAACCTTCAATAAAAAGGCAGATAAGCAGTTACTTATAACCATTCAATACGACTTTTAAGCAACAACCATTAAACCAAAACAATCCACCATTCAACAACCTTTAAACAAAACTCTATGCTACTACTATCAGGTCCCAATATCGCAGGCAATGAATGGAAATATGTAAAGGAATGTCTCGATACAGGATGGGTATCTTCTGTTGGATCATACGTTACCCAATTTGAGAATATGGTCGCGGAATATTCAGGATGTAAATATGGCGTGGCCACCAGCAGTGGTACTACAGCGCTGCACATTGCATTGCTGCTTGCAGGCGTGAAGAGGGACGATTACGTGATTGCTCCCAACATTACGTTTATCGCCAGCATTAATTCAATTAAATATACAGGCGCCGATCCCATCCTCATCGACGTGGAGCCCAAAGGATGGCAAATGGATCTCGATTTGCTGGAGGAGTTTCTTGAAAATGAAACGGACGAACGCGATGGTGAACTGTTTTGCGTAAGAGATGGTAGAACCATCCGTTGTATAATGCCCGTACACGTGTTGGGCAATACCTGCGACATCGACCGGCTTATGGAAATTGCTTCAAGGTATCATTTGAAGGTAATAGAAGATGCAACGGAATCATTGGGCACATCTTACAAAGGAAAACATCCGGGAAGCTTTGGTGAGATGGGATGTTTTAGCTTCAATGGCAATAAAATTATTACAACCGGCGGCGGTGGCGTGATTGTAACAAATGATGAACAGCTTGCTAAAAAAGCCAAGCACCTTACCACGCAGGCCAAAAGTGACTCGTTTGAGTATATACATGACGAAGTGGGATACAATTACCGCCTCGTAAACGTATTGGCAGCAATGGGTGTGGCACAAATGGAACTATTGCCATCTTTTGTAAAAAGAAAAAAAGAGATCGATAACTTTTATCGCAAAGCATTAACCGGCGTCGGCGACATCAGTTTCCAGGAAATTTCCGCGGACGTGGACGCTAACTGCTGGCTGTTTACATTCATGACGGAAAAGCAAAAAGAGGTGCTGAAGGTTTTGAATGATAACCAAATGCAGTCAAGGCCATTCTGGGTGCCGATGAACCAACTGCGAATGTTCAAAGACGATATATTTTATACGAAGAATGATCGATCGGATTATATATATCGACGCTGCCTGAGCATTCCGTGCTCAACTAATATAAAAGATGCAGAAATGGATGCTGTGGTAGAAAAAATTAAGTCGGTGTATTAAGTACTGGTGGGTGATTAACTCATTAGCTTTTTTTAACACATAGGCACAAAGTTGTATCATAGTTTACACATAGAGACCCGGCTGTTACATTAGTATCATCTATGTTTAACATACGATAATAAGTATGGGAAAGGCAGGGCTCCGAAATATACAGACCCTAAACAATCAGCGAATCCTTACATCATTATTTCCTCAAAACCCCGCATCTTTGCGGGGTTTCTTATTTGAGATGGATTCATAAATATTAAAGCATCTTCATGTACCTGGTCATAAAACGTTTTTTTGATTTCTTGTTTTCACTAATCGCCCTTATTGTACTCTCCCCTTTATTACTGATCGTAATGATTATCCTGAAATTTACGGGAGAAAAAGAAGTGTTTTATTTTCAGAAAAGAATTGGACTTCACAACCAGGAGTTCGATATCTGGAAATTTGCGACCATGCTTAAAGACAGTCCCAATATCGGCACCGGTGAGATTACTCTTCGTAGAGATCCGCGTGTAACAAAAGCCGGTCAAATCCTGCGCAAGACGAAGATCAACGAGCTACCCCAGATCATCAATGTGCTGAAAGGCGACATGAGCATCGTGGGTCCACGCCCGCTTATGAAAAAAAGCTTTGGCCTCTACTCGCCGGAAGTGCAGGCAAAAATATACCAGTCACGCCCCGGTATTACAGGTATTGGCTCCGTAATTTTTCGTGATGAGGAAAAAATAATCTCGGACAGTACAGATATCCAGGACACTTACCGAAAAATATTCCAGTACAAGGGTGAAGTGGAAATGTGGTACCAGAAGCATATTTCTTTTTATACGGATTTCATGATCATTTTTCTTACAGCCTGGTGCATCCTGTCGCCCTCCAGCCAACTTGTTTATAAAGTTTTTCCTTCTCTACCTAAAAGAACTTTTTAAGCGAAGGCTGTATGAAGCTTAATACTTAATTTTAGTCTTCATGTTCGGCTTATTTTCCAAATCAAAACACAGTTCGCAATCCGGGTTCGATTACCAGTCACTTGGTACTGACATGCATTCGCATTTGCTTCCTGGAATCGATGATGGCTCTCCCAGCCTCGAAGTTTCACTCGAACTTATCCGGGGGATGGCTGCACTGGGTTATAAAAAGTTGATCACTACTCCGCATATCATGTGGGATATGTATAAAAACACCCCAGCAATTATCAACGAAAAACTTGGCGAATTGCAGACCGCCGTGAGCCAGGAAGGATTGGATATTACTATCGCGGCTGCTGCAGAATATTTCCTGGATGAATATGTTGAGCAGCTATTGAGAAATAAAGAACCCTTGCTTACACTCGATGGCAAATTGGTGCTTGTAGAGTTTTCACTGGCTTTCCCGGCCCACGGATTGAAAGATATTTTGTTTGAGATGCAAATGCAGGGATATGTGCCGGTAATCGCACACCCGGAACGTTATGTGTACCTCGAAAACACAAAGGACTTCTACGACGAATTGAAGGATATTGGCTGTCTTTTCCAACTTAACCTTTTATCGCTGGGTAACCACTACGGTAAATCAGTAAACCAGCTTGCGCATTACCTGATAAAAAAGGACTATTATAATTTCATCGGTACCGACCTGCATCATACCCGCCACCTTACAGCACTGAGGCAAATGCATATGGACAACGCTTTAAAGAATCTACTACACTCCGGCCTCATCCGCAATGCGGCGCTTTAATCTAAGTCTCATTTTTGTAGTACGTTTTATATTTTCGGTTT
>CBFGYO010000259.1:0-2990 GCA_965652975.1 uncultured Chitinophagaceae bacterium
AAGATAAAAGTGCTTTTATTCGGTCGGTTCGACCTGTGCCACTTTTATCTTTTTTCTGTTATCTAAGTAAGGGCATCAGTCGTTCGTCCGTCGCTATACAACCTTTTTTCTTTATCGGAAGGCTTGGGGGTGCCTTTACTGGCGAAGATGATCATGCGGGGTGTTTTTTTGGTATCATATGCATGAAATTGATAATTGCCATACACTTCCTGCACCTGTAAGCCCTGGAAGCTGAGCATATCCGTAAAATCGCCGAGTGAAAATTTGGAAACCTTCTCCGTAAAAATCAGTGGCTCATTGAGCGACACATCCTCGATGGTGATTTTTTTATAAAAATGCGTGGCATCGTCCCAGCGATGTATATCGTAAGAAGTACCATTGTGGTTTTTAAGCTCGTTGCGTACCAGGTTGTTTTCCGCATAATGCACGTTCAGGTAATCTATTACCAGCGAGCCGCCCGTCTTCAGGCTTTTGGCAATAGTGCGAATACTATCATCATGTTCCCGGCGGGTTTTGAAGTACCCGAAGCTTGTAAAAAAATTGAAAACGTAATCATAGTAATTAACCCGGAAGGGGAGACGCATGTCGTGAACATAAAATTCCAGGTTATCCCTTTCAGATTGCCTGGCCTGGCGGATACTGTCGGGAGAAATATCGATGCCCGTAACCTCGAAGCCCAGTGATGCCAGTGTTTTGCTATGTCGACCTTTGCCACAAGCTACATCCAGGATACGACTTCCGGGTGCTGGCTGCAGGTGATCGATGAGCTTTTTTATAAATATCTCCGCCTCTTTTTCGTCCCTTTCAAAATAGAGCTTATGATAAAAAGGGGAATTAAACCAGTCTTTATACCATGCCTTATCTGCCATCTTTATGTTTCAGCAAATGTAGTATCCACAATCTAAACCTGTTGAATCTTAAAACCGTATTTTTGCACCCCTTAGACCTTAAACCATCAACCTAATAAATTCAAACTGTGGCATTGATCAAGAGCATATCGGGGATCAGGGGTACGATCGGCGGAAAACCCGGCGATAACCTGACACCCGTGGACATTGTAAAATTTACGGCTGCATATGGCAGCATATTGCTTCAAAATAAAACGGCCAACCCGCTTCGGGTAGTAATTGGCCGTGACGGACGTATTAGCGGAGCCCTTGTCCAAAGCCTGGTGGAAAGTACGCTTACAGGTCTTGGCATTGATGTAATAGATCTTGGTCTTTCCACAACGCCTACTGTAGAACTGGCGGTGAAGATGGAAAAGTCCGATGCACGCATCATCATTACGGCCAGTCATAATCCCAGGGAATGGAATGCATTAAAATTGCTCAATAATGAAGGCGAGTTCATTTCCGCAGAAACGGGCGCCCAGGTGCTCGCGCTTGCCGAGAGGGAAGATTTCGTATTCAGCAGCGTCGAAAAGCTCGGTAATACGATACCTAACAATACCTATTTACAAAAACATATTGACGCTATCCTGCGATACCCGCTGGTAAACGCGAAAGCAATTGCCAAAAAAGAATTCAAGATTGTGGTGGATGCGATCAACTCTACCGGTGCCCTGTATGTACCCGCTTTATTGCGTGCATTAGGCGTGTCGGAAGTGATCGTGTTGAACGCTGAAGTAAATGGCAAATTTGCCCACAACCCCGAACCTTTACCAGGTCATCTTTCCGAGTTGAGTACGGAAGTGGTAAGGCAAAAGGCTGATCTCGGTATTGCCGTGGACCCTGATGTCGACAGGTTGTGTTTTGTAAATGAAGATGGCAGCTTTTTTGGAGAGGAGTATACGCTCGTGGCCGTAGCCGATTATATTCTTGGAAAGAAGAAGGGCAATACGGTGAGTAATATGAGCAGTACGAAAGCACTGAAAGAAATTACACTCAAACATGGCGGTGAATACTTTCCTTCGGCTGTAGGAGAAGTGAACGTAGTGAAAAAAATGAAAGAGGTGAATGCCGTTATTGGTGGTGAGGGTAACGGGGGGATCATTGTTCCTGATTTTCATTATGGACGCGATGCACTCATCGGCATCGGACTATTTTTGAGTCACCTTGCTGAACAAAAGAAAGCAATTCGATCATTGAGAAGTTCGTACCCGGATTATTTTATTTCCAAAAACAAGATCGAACTGGAAAACGGCGTGGATGTACACGCGTTATTCGAGAAAATCAAAAAGAAGTATAAGAAAAACCCGGTCAATACAGACGATGGTCTCAAAATTGAATTTGACAACGATTGGGTACACCTCCGCACATCCAATACAGAACCCATTATCCGCATCTATGCGGAAAGCGATTTTGAAACGAAAGCAAGCAATATCGCGATGCAAATTATGAGAGATATTAAGGAATTCATTTAGATAAAAGATAAAAGTTAAAAGATAAAAGTGGTATTCAATCGGGCACTCCGACTAAATACCACTTTTATCTTTTAACTTTTATCTTTTATCTTGAGTTGCAAAGATGCATGCCTATGCGGGGAATAGTTTGCTTTTTATTACTGTTATTGGTTTCGTGCAGTCTCTTCAAACCCTTAAGCAGCAAAAAATTTTCATTTTATAAGGACAACAAGCCGCGGCACATAGCCATCCAGGTACCTAAAGGATATAAAGAAGAAAAAGTAAAGTTGGGAAATTACGGCAAGGAGCAATTCTACAATTACCCGGATGGAGCAGTATTCTTCATAGCATTAAATACCGATTGGCCTTCGGCCAATCAGTCGAGAAAGCTGGTACCTTACATTGATTCAATAGTCAGTATGTCGGGTATTTACAATGGCGTGGACAAAGATGGTCTTTACTGGAAAGAAATATTCTTTGATTATTTCAAAGTGGGATATAGTTATGTAGCGGAGCACAAATTGCAGGTTTTTGAACATGCCGTAAATTCTATTCGGTTCAAAAGACCTTAAATTTAGATAATAGATAATAGTGAATAGATAAAAGTGATCCTGTTCGGAATTCCCGATCTGGATCACTTTTATCTATT
>CBFGYO010000260.1:0-2950 GCA_965652975.1 uncultured Chitinophagaceae bacterium
ATTTTGAAGATATACAAATTTAATATCCCTTTGCCCAAATTTCCGAGAAACATGGTCATTCATTCACTTGCCGTTTTTTGCGGCTCACATAACGGCAGCGATCCTTTATATACAGCACATGCGAAACAACTGGGCAAACTGATGGCTGAAAATAATATCGCTCTCATTTATGGGGGCGGCAGTGTAGGCATCATGGGAACTATCGCAGATACAGTAATGTCGCATGGAGGTAAAGTGATTGGCATCATTCCACAGGTATTGGTGGAATGGGAACGACAACATAAAAATATTACCGAACTGATCGTAACCGAGGACATGCATATAAGAAAAAAAACCATTTACAGTATGTGCGATGCCGGGGTAATCCTGCCTGGTGGGTTTGGCACCCTCGACGAATTATTTGAAATGCTTACCTGGAACCAGCTTTCCATTCATGATAAGGAGATATTCATCATCAACACCGGTGGGTTTTACAACCACCTTATCGCACATATCAATAAAATGCAGGAAGAAAAATTTCTTTATGAAATAGCGGCGCAACGCATCAATGTGCTGAATAGTCCTGAAGACATACTGCCCTTTATCAATCGCTGAAATTGACAATTAGTATCCTTCATTATACTTTCCCTGGAATAGGCCAACATTTATGCCTGCCCTGATGATTGGTAATATATCTACGCGTTGCTGTGTGGGATTACTTGGATTGAAGGACACACTCACATAGGGTGAATTGACGTTCTTCAACACATCAAACAACACGGAAATATAATAGAAGGTAGTAGAACCTTTTTGCCTTCCCTGGGCGAGTCCGCCACCAATAAGTAAGGAAGGCGCATCAACGTTTTGCTTCTCAATAGGGCTTCCCGATGGGTATATATATTTAAGTTGGCTGAAATTGTATTCATATTGAGCCTGTGCAAATAAAAACTTTATAGGATAAAGCCTGGTAAAGACGCCTGGGCCAAATACGCTTTGCCTGATCTTATCGTTGTATTGCGCATAATCCCTTGCACTGCTGTACAGGTAATTAAATGCGAGTCCGGCATCCACCCAGTCGGCAAGCTTATATCCAAATATTGGATTGGCGCCCAGTACCGTTTGATTGTTGAAAAAAGATAAGGTGATACTGCCGCCGGTAAATAGATTCTCCTTTTTAAACCCTTTTTTTACTTCTACTTCTTCGTCCTGCGCAATACATTGCATTGTAACGATCAAACAAACAACTCCCAACAACATTGTTTTTTTCATATATAAGAGTTTAAAAGAGAATATAAGGTTAAAGAGGTTATCCATCCTCACTTAATCGTCTAACATGGAATTTATCGGCTAAGAGTTAAACGAGAAAGAGGTAAAAATGTTTCATAATTAGCACTCTTTTACTCTCTAACTCTTTGAGCTCTTAGCTAAGCATCGAATATCTTTCCCGCATTAAGAATATTATTAGGATCAAATGCTTTTTTTATAGCACGCATCAGTCGAAGGTTAGCCTCGTGAAATACGATATCCATATAGGATTTTTGAATCAGGCCAACTCCATGTTCGCCACTAATCGTTCCGCCCAAATTTTTTACCAGTTGAAAAAGCTCGCGTAATATTTCGTTCATTTCAGGGCTGCCATAGCTATTTGGAATGCCTTCTTTACGGATGCGAATATGCAGGTTACCATCACCGGCATGTCCATAACATACTACTTCAAAATCATGCTTTAAGCCAAGTGCTTTTACGCCGCGGATAAGTGCCGGCAATTCTGCCCGGGGCACCACGGTATCTTCTTCAATCGTATATCCTATAAGCTTTACAGCTTCGGCCACGCGCCTTCTCAACTTCCACAATTCCGCTTTTTGTTGGGCGTCGTCGGCAAAATAAATTTCTCCGATATCATAGCCTTGCAAAAGATTGCCGATCGCTTCCATTTCTCCCAATAATACATCCATATTATTTCCATCCACTTCAATTATCAGGTGTGCTGCTATATCATCCGTTACGGGTACGGCAGTGCTGTCTACAAACTGGCTTACGATCTTCAATGCATCGATCTCTACCAGCTCCATCGCGCTTGGCACAAAGCCCGCCCTGAAAATTGCACTTACTGCCTCACCTGCCTCTTCAAGTTTTCTAAATGGCACAAGCATCAGGATATCATATGCGGGAAGTGGAATTAACCTCAATACGATCTTCGTGACTATCCCAAGGGTGCCTTCGCTACCAACCGTTAGCTGGGTAAGGTTGTAGCCCGTTGAATTCTTTAAAACGTTAGCGCCAGTCCAGATTATTTCCCCGTTTGGCAATACCATTTGCAGGTTGAGTACGTAATCTTTAACTACGCCATACTTAACTGCTTTGGGACCTCCACTATTTTCTGCGATGTTGCCGCCAATAAAGCAGGATCCGCGGCTACTTGGATCTGGAGGATAAAATAATTTTTTTTCCTTAACCGCATTTTGCAATACTTCCGTAATCACGCCGGGCTCAGTAGTCACCTGCAGGTTGCGTTCATCAATCTCGAGTATTGAATTCATTCTCTCTGTAGATAGCAATACGCCTCCCAGGTGAGCGAGTGCTCCGCCGCTTAGGCCGGTTCCGGCACCGCGGGGTGTAACGGGAATTCGATGTGTATTACAGATTTTTAATATCTCGCTTATTTCCTCGGCTGTTCGGGGCTTGATAACCACTTCAGGGGGATAATGAAGGTTTTCTGTTTGATCGCTTGCGTAGTGAAAAAGAGATTCTTCGTCAGCAAAAACATAATTTTCACCGACGATCTGTTTAAAAGCAGCAATGTGTTCCGATGTGAGAGAAGAGTTGATCAACATTTCCATTATTCGAATAATTTTACAGTCTTGCAGTTGTAAAAATCGGAATTATCAGCAATATGAAAAAGATAAATAGCTGCTAAACGCATCAATTTCTAAATGAGGGGCAAATAGATTCTTTTTTGTTTCCATTGTAG
>CBFGYO010000261.1:0-2936 GCA_965652975.1 uncultured Chitinophagaceae bacterium
CATAAGGTAGGTACTCGCCATGCTTCTACCAAACTTGAGATGTACTTAATAGGATTCGATGCCACAAGTGGGAAAATCAGAAGTTCAAATGGGCGAATTGCTTTAGTTGACCTGAATGGGAATGAAGCTGCATCGTGGAGTTTTGCATCGATGCTGTTGCATTGGAACAGAAAACATAATCAGGCATGCTACGTTCCGTCGTTATCAGATAAGACGGCCGAGATAAAGTATAAGTATGGAAATAAAGTGATATTAGGTACTGGAACGGACTTTCAATTGTTTTTACAACAAATGGCAATTGGACAGATTTATTATGACCCTGGCATCAAAATGGAAAATATTTACACGAAGGCGAAAGTTAAAAAAAGGAGCCAGTTCAGAATCAAATCACAACATTTAAGCAATCTATATAATGTCAGTGAAATTGCTACATTGCCATAAGCATTTTGCGTTTCCCGAATACCATTTAATTGCACATACTAACCGGTTGTATTTAGTCACATGCTTATGTATAGTAATTATCGGTGTATCACCTGAGAGAATCGCGAGAAGTTTATTGATTCCTTCGGTCGTAAAAGCGATTCATGCCCACTGAGCCTTCCCTTCACTTATATTGGTAATTTTTTGGTGTTATTTTTTTCTTTACCTTAAAGTAACGATCACACCAGACCGCAACCACCGATATCCCACGCAAATCCATTTTTGCTAGCTAGAAAAAGCTATGAAAGTCGTAACGACAACCAGGCCTTTTCTGCATCCTACCCTCTTAATACATAACTCCATTCTTAACCTAAAACCTTAAACAATGAAATTGATTTTAATTTCAGGCACAATCATTTTAGCAACATCGCTAATGCTCACGTCAATATCCTGCAAGAAAGAAGCGAGAAATGAAAATTCTGAAAAAACTGTTGTATCGTGTTATGACGTCCTTGCCAGTGTTTCGCGCACCGATGCTGATCGGCCATTGGCTGAAACGCAGCTATTGAAATCCGTGCGACAAGCTACTTCGAGATTTCATTCCACCACCCAGGCAATCGCCGCAGGTTACACGCCCGACGATCATTGTGTGGCTGTACCCAACCTGGGAGGAATGGGTTACCATTGGGCTAATATGTCGCTGGTTGACCCTGTATTCGATGCACTAAACCCGGAAGTGATGCTCTATGCGTCTGGTCCGGGCGGCAAGCTGCGTCTGGTAGCAGTGGAATATGTAGTAATAAACATAGGACAACCTCGCCCTAGTTTTGATGGACAATTATTTGATATCGGTGGAGCGCCTGTACCTGTGCCACACTGGACATTGCATGTGTGGCTGCATGAACCAAATCCTTCAGGAATATTCATGCCATTCAATCCGAACATCACTTGCCCGTAATCGGTAACGCTAAATAATTAATCTACAGGGTAAGATATTGTTTAGGCATAGCGCCCATACGTTTTACTTAAATGTATATTAACGTCGAAAGGGTTATACTTTGATAGTATGACCCTTTTTTATTATTCTTTGTAGATTTATAACTAAACCAGCGACCATGGAAGTACATCACCACGCGCATACCAGCGCCCCCGACAGCCATCGGGGCAAGAAAAAATGGACGCATTATTTCTGGGAATTCCTGATGCTATTCCTGGCTGTATTTTGTGGTTTCCTGGCGGAATATCAACTGGAACATAAGATCGAAAAAGACAGGGCGAAAGAATTAGCCAAAAATTTTTACCAGGAACTAAAGGAAGATTCTGCAACAGCGGTAATAAAAATCAAAAATCGCATTAAACAGGAAGAAGCCATTACATACCTGATTGCCTTTTTTAAAGACAGCAGTTTGACCAATGTATCGAAAAAGTTTACAATAAATTTTTTATACGGTATTCTTTTCCGCTCTCCATCCATTTTCGAACCCCGTGTTATTATTCTTGAACAGTTGAAGAATTCGGGTTCCCTGCGATATTTTAAAAATGCGGAATTTCAAAGATTAGTCGGTGATCTCACGGTAACCATCAAAAACATATATGATCGGCAAGAGCTGGAAAGCCGGCAAAGGGCACAGTACATCGACCCTCTTATCATTAATCATTATGATTACGATTTTGATACGCGACTCAAAAGTGGGGATAACACGATTTTTACGGCTGTTGAAAAATATGAGACCAATAATGAAATTGTTCCCTACCAGATTAACGGGGCGGGCAAATTAGAAAGGGAAAAAACTATAAATGTCTTATCCTTTTATAAAGCAAACGTTATCAGCTCAACCAGGACGACGTTTCTTCAAAAATACATGGAGATTAATACGAAGCTGTTAAATGAATTAAGGAAAGAATTTTACCTGGAATGATACCCCCTGCATAATTGGGCGAATCATATAATGCAATTGCTATGGCAAAATTGTTTATGACATTGATTGGTTGTACTCCTGCCGGCCGGAATATTGAACAGCATGATGTTTATTTCGGTATTGGGGATTCTCTGAAGGATATAGTGCCCGCAGTTAAAAAATTCTGGCCGGATGCAGGTAAACTTCATTTCGATGCATATCGTGAAGTAACGCATGTGGATGGTTGTAAAGTACAGATCGTTCCTCACCAGGGTGGCACCAGTCCTTACAAATTATTCTTCATCAACCTGGGTGGCTACAAGCAAAATGAGTTCGAGGAATTTCATTATAAAATGATCATTGCTGCTGAGAACAAAACTGAAGCGATCAACCGCTCCAAACAAACCGCTTTCTTCAAACACACCGGGTTCAAAGGTGCCAATTCGCATATAGACGATAAATATGGGGTGGATGTGGACGATGTTTTTGAGATCGAAGACATACTTTCCGCGGATCTAAAACAGCAATTCCGTATATGGGTTGAAAAAACGAATGAACAGGTCCCGGAAGATGAATTACATCTTGGGTATTTTAAGTTGGAGACAATTCTAAAAAGCT
>CBFGYO010000262.1:0-2873 GCA_965652975.1 uncultured Chitinophagaceae bacterium
CCGGCTTTACGTGCAACCATCTTCTCCGGCTTTACTTGCAACCATCTTCGCCGGCTTTACGTGCAACCTTTACTTTTTATCTATATTCGCAAATATGTCCATAGAAGTAAAAAACCTTCTTAAAGAATACGGCGAGCAAAAGGCCGTCAATAATATTTCCTTCAAAGTTGATAAAGGCGAAATAGTGGGGTTCCTGGGACCAAATGGTGCGGGCAAGTCTACTACAATGAAAATAATCACCGGCTATCTGCGGCAGTCCGGTGGCGAAGCTTATGTATGCGGCCTGAATGTAGCCGACCAGCCATTGGAGATCAAGAAAAAAATTGGTTACCTGCCCGAACTGAATGCACTTTATTACGACATGTATGTGCGCGAGTACCTCGCATTTATTGCCGAAGTACACCAGGTAGATAATAAAAGCAGCCGCATCAAAGATGTGATCAACCTTACAGGCTTGACTGTAGAAGCAAGAAAAAAGATCGGGCAGTTGTCAAAAGGCTATAAACAACGGGTAGGTCTTGCCGCCGCCCTGTTACACGATCCGGAAGTACTCATCCTCGACGAACCTACCAGCGGCCTCGATCCCAACCAGATCATCGAAATCAGGGAAGTGATCAAAAACCAGGGAAAGGACAAGACTGTGCTTTTTTCATCCCACATCCTGCAGGAAGTAGAAGCAATATGCGACCGGGTTATTATCATTCACAAAGGAACCCTTGTAGCAGACGACAGGTTGAGCAACCTCCGAAACGCCAATCCCACTACCAACCTGGTAAAAGTTGGATTTAATGAACAGGTGGATATTCAATTATTATCCCGCTTATCTGCAGCAGACCAGGTACAACAGGCTGGTCCAAACAATTGGCAGTTAGCAACACGCAATCCGGATCAATTACGCAAACAAATACTTGAACTGGCTTTGCAACATAATCTCAACATCGTTTCTTTGCAAAACGAAACGCAGAGCCTTGAAGATGTGTTCAGGACATTGACACAGTCAAATGAAAACCTTCCTGGATAAGATCTGTACGGAACCAGCGCTGCTAATTTTTTTCAACGATTGCCCTGCCCTGACATCACCATTTTAAAAAGTAAAACTTAATAAGAGCACACATGAGTTACATTTCAGAAATTTTTGCAAGACAGATACTGGATAGCCGCGGCAACCCAACTGTAGAAGTAGATGTAATAACTGACGAAGGAGCTGTGGGTAGAGCAGCAGTACCAAGTGGCGCCAGTACGGGCATACATGAGGCAGTAGAGTTGAGAGATGGCGACAAGAAAAAATATGCAGGTAAGGGTGTACTGAAAGCGGTGAAGAATGTAAATGATATAATTGCACCTGCATTGCTCGGCAATGATGTAGCCGACCAGACGGGCATGGATGAAATGATGATAATGCTGGACGGCACTGAAAACAAGAGCAAACTGGGCGCCAATGCAATTCTTGCGGTAAGTATGGCTATAGCAAAAGCGGCTGCCGAAGAAGCAGCACTACCATTATTCCGCTATGTAGGTGGCACAAACGCTAAAACATTGCCGATCCCGATGATGAATATCCTCAATGGTGGAGCGCATGCCGACAACAAAATAGATTTCCAGGAATTTATGGTAATGCCTACAGGAGCCACAACTTTCAGCGAAGGCTTGCGCTGGGGTGTTGAGATATTTCATGCTTTGAAAAGTGTGTTGAAAAAGAAAGGCTACAGCACCAACGTAGGTGATGAAGGTGGATTTGCTCCCAATATCCAGAGCAACGAAGAAGCTATCGAAACAGTGCTTACCGCTATCGATGCAGCCGGTTACAAAGCGGGTTCGCAAATAGTGATCGCAATGGATGCCGCAAATAGTGAATTATGGGATAGCAAAAAGAAGAAGTATGTGTTTCATAAAAGCAGCGGTAAAGAAATGACGAGTGAACAGTTGGTGAAATACTGGGCCGGCTGGGTAAAGCAGTACCCGATTGCATCTATCGAAGACGGTATGGCAGAAGATGACTGGAACGGATGGAAGATGTTGACCGAAGCCGTTGGTGATAAATGCCAGCTTGTAGGCGACGACCTGTTTGTAACCAACGTTACGAGACTACAACAGGGCATCGATAAACAAATTGGTAATGGCTTGCTGGTAAAAGTGAACCAGATTGGAACCATTACTGAAACTATTAATGCGGTAACGCTTGCGCAGCACAACGGGTACAATACTATTATGAGTCACCGTAGCGGAGAAACTGAGGACACAACGATTGCCGATCTTGCTGTAGCGTTGAATTGCGGACAGATTAAAACAGGCTCAGCATCGCGGACAGACCGTATGGCTAAATACAACCAACTGATAAGGATCGAAGAGATACTTGGAGGTTCGGCTGTATATCCAAAAGGAAAGATTAAATTTGGAAAATAACCGGCTGAGATAGTGGCAACTCAGTGCTACGCAGTCGTGTATCTGGACTGATATCCTTTAATAAATCAATTGTCATGAAAACGATCCAACGAATTCCTGCCTGGTTGAGAAATAAGTACTTTATAGCGCTGTCCGCATTTGCCGTGATCATGCTTTTTCTTGATAAAAATGACATTTTCACTGCCCGGGCGCGCAACCAGGAGCTGCGGGAACTACAGCAAAGCAAGATTCACTACACCAATGAAATCAATGAGTTAACTAAAGTAAAGGAGGGCCTTACCCAGGACCCCAAAACCATTGAAAAGTACGCCCGCGAAAACTACCTTATGAAAAGAGACAATGAGGATCTTTACGTTATACCGGAAAAACCCGTAAACCCGAAGAATTAGTAAAAAGTACACAATAAGGCAATCCTGTACCCGTTTATAATCCGGACATTTCGTAATAATCACTACTGGACATTCTCAATT
>CBFGYO010000263.1:0-2585 GCA_965652975.1 uncultured Chitinophagaceae bacterium
TGTAAATGAATTTGGATTGTACTTTCCTCGATGGCATGAAATTGCCGAATGAGATCATTTTCACATTTCCACATTTTCACATTTCCACATTAGCACCACAATATGATCAAACCCGCAACCATAAAAGATATTGCCCGTAAACTTAACATCTCGATTTCGACTGTTTCCCGGGCCATGCGCAATGCCCCGGATGTAAATGCCGATACCAAGCGTGCCGTGATGGCACTCTCGGAAGAGTTGAATTACCAGCCTAACAAACTTGCCCTTAGTTTAAAACAAAAGCAAACGCATAATATCGGCGTAATCGTTCCCAACCTGGATTATGTGCTCTCTACAATGGTAAAAGGTATAGATGAAGTGGCACTCGAGGCCGGGTATACGGTGATGGTGTGTCAAAGCAATGAATCATTTGGTCGCGAAATTGTAAACACCCGAAGGCTGCTCGACAGCCTCGTGGATGGATTTATCATTTCGGTATCGAGCGAAACCAAAGTATTTGACCATTTCAAAAAGATCCAGGAAAAACAAATGCCCATGGTCGTATTTGACCGGGTAACGCCTTACCTGAAAGCTCCTGGCGTACGAATAGATAATGAAGATGGCGGCTTCCAGGCCACGGAACATCTTATTGAACAGGGATACAAACGAATTGCAATACTGGCCGGTCCCAAAAACCTGGGCATTTCCAACCAGCGACTGGACGGTTATTTAAAAGCGCTAAAGAAATATCGAATAAAGCCGGATGAAGACCTCATCATCAACTGCGACTTCAACCAGCAATATGCCTATATCGCAACACAGGAATTACTGAATATGAAGAAAAGGCCCGATGCCATCTTTACCATCAGCGATCGTATGGCCATCGGAGCCATGCTGGCCATTAAAGAAAAAGGTTTGCGCATGCCGCAGGATATTGGCTTGGTGGGATTCAACAACGAACCGGTTGTAAGCCTCGTTACTCCCGGCATTTCAAGTGTAGATCAGCCCGCTTTCGAATTGGGAAAGGTGGCAGCCAAACTCTTTATTGAAACGGTACATAATAATGGAGACATGAGCGAGGTGGAAGAAATATTGAAGCCCAAACTCATTATCCGTGAATCATCCTTACGTATCCAGCCCAAAAACGGACGAATAAAATAAACGCTATGCTAAGATTTCTGCTTGTACAGTGCATACTGCTCCTTCACGTTAGTTTAAATGCATCAACCATACTGGTAAAAAATATCGACGAATTAAATGCTGCGAATAAGAAGGCACAACCCGGTGACGTCATCATCCTTCAAAATGGTGAATGGAAAAATGTTATTATCAAACTGGACTGCAACGGTACCGCCGACAAGCCAATTAGGTTAAAAGCGCAAACGGCTGGTAAAGTTGTTATCACGGGTGAGTCGAGCCTGAAAATCGGGGGTAATTTCATCATTGTTGACGGTTTGTATTTTACACGTGGCTATGCAGGCGACGATGCAGTTATAAGTTTTCGAAGCAGTAAAGAAAAACTGGCAAATAATTGCCAGGTCACTAATACTGTTGTTGACGACTTCAACAATCCAAAGAGAATGGACGAAAATAACTGGGTTCTGTTTTATGGTAAGAACAACCGCCTCGACCATTGTAGTTTCAGGGATAAGAAAAATATGGGAGTGTTGCTAGCTGTGATCCTGGATGATGACCGAAGCAGGGAAAATCGTCATTCCATTGACCATAATTATTTCGGACGACGTCCGGTACTCGGTTCCAATGGTGGCGAAATGATCCGGGTTGGCGTATCGCAACACTGCCAGTTCAATTCAAATACGGAGATAACCAATAATTTCTTTGAACATTGTGATGGTGAAACTGAAATAATTTCCATAAAGTCGGGTAGTAACCTGGTGGCGCAAAACGTATTCAAGGAAAGCCAGGGCTCAGTAGTACTAAGACATGGAGATAATAATATTGTGCGCAGCAATTTATTCCTGGGAAATGATAAGGTTGCAACCGGGGGTGTGCGTGTGATCAACAAAGGGCAAACCGTAACAAATAATTTCTTCTACAGGTGTCGCGGTACCGATTTTCGTTCCCCACTCGCCATTATGAATGGTATTCCCAATTCGCCGGCTCATCGTTATGTACAGGTGGTGAATGCCAATATCTCGGGCAATACCTTTTACGAATGTTCACCAATTAGTTTTGGGGAAGGCAGTGATGCGGAACGTACTCTTGCACCCGATAGCGTACAATTCTTCCATAATACGTTTTATAATACACGCGATTCAATTATATACAAGGTATTTGACAAGATGAACGGCTTTTCATTTTCCAATAATAAAGTCAGCAGCGCCGTCAAACAAAATCTATTTCCCGGATTTGAAAAAAACTCGCTTACCATTACTCCCGCAGTGGTAACTATCCCTGGTACCGGTACAAAAGTCACGGAAAAAAACATTTTACAACTTGCAGGAACTGCATGGTGGAAGACAACAAGTAATATTGCAAAAAAACAAACCAGGATAATAGCCAATTGTGCAAATGCGACAGAACTGTATGCCCAGTTGGAAAAACCAGGAGCAAAGGAAATTACGCTTACGGGCCGGGATTATATT
>CBFGYO010000264.1:0-2568 GCA_965652975.1 uncultured Chitinophagaceae bacterium
AAGTTACAAACTGTTTGCCAATTAAATTATTGTACTTTTTTTGTGAATAAATCTTAACAATGTTTATTGAACCAGCAATAAATGGGCAGCGCCGTGGGTGGATAGAAGTGATTTGCGGATCTATGTTTAGTGGGAAGACGGAAGAATTGATCAGGAGGTTAAAACGCGTAAAGATCGCCAACCTGAAAGTAGAGATATTTAAACCGGCAATCGATGTAAGATATGATGAAGTAAAGATCGTATCGCATGATACCAATGCAATTCAATCCACGCCTATCGACAATTCACAAAAGATTCTCCTTATGGCCAATGATGTGGATGTAATAGGTATAGATGAAGCTCAATTTTTCGACGACCAGTTACCGTCCGTTTGCGATGAGCTGGCCTACCGCGGCATACGCGTTATTATCGCCGGGCTCGATATGGATTATTTGGGCAAACCATTTGGCCAAATGCCCTTCCTGATGGCCAAGGCGGATTACGTAACCAAACTCCACGCAATCTGCATGCAATGCGGCAACATTGCGAATTATTCTTATCGTAAAATTCCTAACGAAGACCAGGTAATGCTGGGTGCCAAGGATGTGTATGAACCAAGGTGCCGGAAATGTTATCACGAAAAATAACGAGGTTATTTACGGGTTGAGCCATTGACCGTTATGGTATTCTTCATTATGTCTTTCTTGCCCTCATACATTGAAATGGTGTGCTGGTCGATCAGCGCGTTTATAATCATGCCGCTTTCGGCATCTACTACCAGGCTACCCGCCTGTTCGATAGTTGCATTCGACCCCGGCTTGTCGGCCTTTCCTGCCAGCGAAAGGAAAAGCTGATTGTCTGTAGCAGACTTTACGGTGTACACGGATTTATATAGAAATCCGCTTACATCCAGTTGCTTCGTCCAGGTGTCGCCTACGTTCACCTGCTTAACCGGGTATATAAAAAACACTTTATTCATTCTTTCTTTCATTGCATTCGCATTAAAAAGTTCCCGGTAGGTTACTCGTGCAGCGTCTTTAAGCGTTTTCGCATTTTCAACGACAGCATCTTCCAGTTGTTCAAGCCCGTTAACGGATACAACTTTACCATCCCCGGTAACCTGCATTTCAAACGTCTTTCCTTTTAAGCCCATAAACACATGATTCATTACAGAAGGAAGGGGAAACTCGCCATCGGTTGAGTCTATAAAGGGAACCCTCGTGTCTGAATTAATATTTATGCCCCCAACATTCATCGTATTGCGCATTTCACCAAATGTAACCTTCACAGTGGCAGTGGAATCCTGCTGACGTATCACCTTCAATAAATAGATATTATTCATTGTGATGGTAGAAGTATCACCTTCCAGTTGTTGAATGATGTTCCAGTCTGTTTGCAGTTCGTATTCTTTTCCTTCTTTTAAATTAAATTTCAATGGACCTGGTTTTGCAGTGGGCTTGCAGGATTGAAATAAAGCCAGCGAAAAAACAAGTAAGATGGCAGAAGCGACTTTAAGCATGAAAATGATTTTACTGGTAAAATACAGCATAAAGCGTGACAGGAAGACTTTTATTATATTATTTTCGCCACAAACTGCAACTATCAACGCGCTTCGACAGATATATACATTGTTTAAAAAAGACCTGCTGCTGGAGGTAAGGCAGCAGTACAGTTTTTATGGTATCCTGCTTTATATCGGTGCAACAATTTTTGTTTTATATATGGCACTTGATACACCCGAAACAAGGGTATGGAATGGCCTGTTTTGGGTAATCCAGTTATTTATCTGTATCAATGCTGTTGCCAAGAGTTTTTTACAGGAAACGAAGGCACGCATGCTCTATTATTATTCAATTGCCAGTCCCCGGGATTTTGTAATTGCCAAGCTCCTCTTCAATTCGCTACTGATGTTGGTGATGAGTCTCCTGAGTTTGTTGCTTTTTGCTTTATTTCTTGGCAATCCAATGCGTGAAGCCGGAGTATTTATCGGGCTGGTATTACTTGGCGGGTGGAGCCTTAGCCTTGTATTTACTTTTTTGGCTGCGATAGCTGCCAAGGCCCAGCAAAATGCCGCAATCATGGCTGTACTTGGCTTCCCGATAATTATCCCCCAATTGATATTACTGATGCAGCTTTCCAATGCTGCGTTTGCGCCGCTGGTAACTGTGCATGCCACCACGGTATTGTTGCTGGTGGCGCTCGACCTGATGGTGGTTTTGCTGGCCATCATCCTTTTTCCTTTTTTATGGAAAGACTAAATTCAAACCGGTAATATTGATATCCCTTCAAAGTTTTACGATAGTCATTGCAGTTTTTATCAGTTATCAAGCGGAAATAAACTTGATTTTATAAGACTGCCAGTAGTAAATTGACTGTTCCTCTGTGCATTATCCATTTTCCCCTTATTTTTGCCCCACTTTTAGCCGATAGTACTACTTATTGGCTGTCCAATGACCGACGACAAAAACTATATGTACAAGTCCTGGTGGAAATTTTTAAGTGTTATCTTATTGATATACACATTTATTGCCGGTCTTACCTGGAATGTCCCCCGCCTTCCCGCCCTGCAGGAAACGATCCGTAATCTTT
>CBFGYO010000265.1:0-2552 GCA_965652975.1 uncultured Chitinophagaceae bacterium
CATATCCTCGCTCCCGCTCTGTTTCTCGCTCTTCTTTGATCGGGGCCTGTCTTTTGTATCTATTTTGGAAAAAAACCAACAATATGTTACCAATTGGAGACGACAATACAGGTCACCGGCTTACACCATTTGTAAACTACCTGCTAATTGCTGCTAATGTGCTGGTATTTGTTTTTTTCCAGGGAATGGGTGGAAATGAACAATTTACTTATGCTTTTTCTACCGTGCCTGCAGAAATTATTAATGGTAAGGATATCGCTTCCGCTCCATTACAACCGACACCCATACCTGTTTATGGCACTTTGCTCACGTCTATGTTCATGCATGGAGGTTGGGCGCATTTGTTGGGAAACATGTTGTACCTGTGGATTTTTGGCGACAATTTGGAAAACAGGATGGGTCATGGACGCTACCTTGCTTTTTACCTTTTATGCGGTCTCGTTGCTTCATTAAGCCATGTATTTGCTACTTCGGCTATGTCGCCCGAAAACTTATTAATTCCAAGCCTGGGTGCTTCCGGTGCTATTTCCGGTGTACTTGGAGGCTATCTATTCTTATTCCCGAAAAAACGCGTACGCGCATTATTGGGAAGGGGTGTGGTAGAAGTTCCAGCCTTTGTAGCGTTAGGTATCTGGATAGTATTCCAGGTAATTAGCGGCCTCGGCATGCTCGGTGGCGATCAGCCCGGTGGTGGCGGTGTTGCCTATGCTGCGCACGTAGGTGGATTCGTTGCAGGTTTGCTGCTGGTGAAACTTTTTGATCCCGGCGTAACTGAAAGGGCCTGAGACAAATGTGGAAATATGGTGAATGTGGAAATGTGGAAATGATCGACGTTCGAGATATTTCAGGTCATTATTAGTGATTTTATTCTTTGGATTGGTTCATTTCCACATTTTCGCATTTACCATATTTCCACATTTTCTTTTAGCGTACCTTCGCGGCCTCAAAAAAGGAAACTACATGATCAGTGTTAAAGACCTGAAACTGGCCTATGGTAAGCGGGTATTGTTCGAAGATGTCAATCTCAATTTCACCAAAGGAAATTGCTATGGAGTAATCGGCGCCAATGGTGCTGGTAAAAGTACATTTCTTAAAATATTAAGCGGCGAAATTGAACCCAATAAAGGTGCAGTTGAAATAACACCGGGCGAGAGGATGGCAGTATTGAAACAAAACCAGTTTCAATTTGATGAAGAGACCGTACTCAACACCGTTATGATCGGTCACACCCGTTTATGGGCTGTGATGAAGGAAAGGGAAGCCATCTACGCACTCGCTGATTTTACGGAAGAAGATGGTATGCGTGCAGGGGAACTTGAAGGTGAGTTTGGAGAAATGGGTGGCTATACCGCCGACAGTGATGCTGCAACACTCTTAAGCGAACTGGGTGTGGAAGAAGCCTATCATTATGCATTGATGAAAGACATCCCCTCTACTCTCAAAGTACGGGTGTTGCTAGCTCAGGCATTGTTTGGCAATCCCGATATCCTCTTACTGGACGAGCCTACCAACGGTCTCGATATTGAAACCATTGGCTGGCTGGAGAATTTCCTTGCCGATTACGAGAATATCGTGTTGGTTGTAAGCCACGACCGTCACTTCCTGGATGCGGTATGTACACACGTGGCCGATGTAGACAGGCAAAAGATCAAAATTTTCACAGGTAACTATACATTCTGGTACGAATCGTCTCAATTGATGTCGCGCCAGATCAACGATAAGAATAAAAAAGTAGAAGAGAAAAGACAGGCTTTACTCGACTTCATTGCCCGCTTTAGCGCCAATGCTTCAAAGAGTAAACAGGCCACCTCGCGAAAAAAAGCATTGGAGAAATTAACGATCGAAGAGATCGAACCATCTTACAGGAAGTACCCGGGTATTATATTTCAACCCTTACGGGAAGTGGGCAACCAAATCCTGAATACGGAGAAGCTTACCAAATCGGTTGATGGCCGTATACTTTTCAAAGACGTTACATTCACTGTCAATAAAGGTGACAAGATTGCAATACTTAGTCGCGACCCCCTGGCTGTAACCAGCTTTTTCAATATCGTTACAGGTGAAATGATGGCTGATAGTGGTTCATATGGTTGGGGAAGCACTGTTACACATGCTTACCTGCCGCAAGAGAACAGCCAGTACTTTAACAGGGAGCTAAATCTGATGGACTGGTTGCGCCAGTATGTTCCTCCTCATGTAAATGATGTGGATGAACCATTCCTTCGCGGGTTTTTAGGGAAGATGTTGTTTAGCGGCGATGATGTAATGAAGAAAACTACTGTACTGAGTGGTGGCGAAAAAGTGCGTTGCATGATTAGTCGGATGATGCTACAAAATCCGAACGTGATCCTCCTGGATCAGCCTACCAACCACCTTGATCTCGAAAGTATCCAAAGCTTTAACGAGCAGTGTACAGATTATAAAGGTATCGTGTTATTAACCAGTCATGACCATACCTTCATGCAAACTGTCGCTAACCGAATTATTGAATTAACTCCTAAAGGTATCATCGATCGACTGATGACGTTCGACGAGTATCTCTCCGACGAGCG
>CBFGYO010000266.1:0-2524 GCA_965652975.1 uncultured Chitinophagaceae bacterium
AAAAGATAAAAGTGTAAACAGTCGGAAGCTCCGCCTGTTTACACTTTTATCTTTTAACTTTTATCTTCCCATCCATCCCCCATCCACCGTCACAATACTTCCATTCATATAATCTGACGCAGGAGAGGAAAGAAATACAAAAGCACCGGTAAGATCTTCGGGCTGGCCCCAGCGGTTGGCGGGTATGCGCGCGAGAATAGAGGCGTTTCTTTCTGCATCGGCACGTAATTGCGCTGTGTTGTCGGTAGCAATATACCCGGGAGCTACTCCATTAATGGTAACACCTGATTTTGCCCATTCATTTGAAAAGGCTTTTAATAAAGACGAAATTGCTCCCTTACTTGCCGCATAGCCCGGCACGTTGATGCCGCCCTGGAAGGAGAGTAGTGAACAGGTGAACACGATCTTTCCATATCCCTGCTCCACCATACGCTTACCAATTTCACGGGTAAGGATGAATGGCGCATCGAGATTGATGTTGATGATGGTGTCCCAATACTCATCGGGATGTTCGGCTGCAGGTTTGCGTAAGATATGACCCGCATTATTTATCAGTATATCAACGCGCGGGTGATCGGCCTTTACTTTTTCAATAAATGCATAAAGGGATTTTCTGTCGGTAAGATCGGATTGATAGCCGTAAAACTTTTTGCCGGCAGCGACCACCGCTTTTTCCACATCGCTCCCCACTTCTGGCTTTGAACTAACACCGATAATATCCGCACCCGATTCGGCGAGTGCAATTGCGATGGCTTTTCCTATACCGCGACTACTGCCGGTTACTAGTGCAAGTTTGCCATCAACTCTGAAATTTAGCATAAGCCTGGTTTTGATCTGCCCTCATGACGAAGCATGGTAGCAGTTGATAATATTGAAGAATAAATTATTGAAGCGTTTGAACAGGCACTGGATCCATATCCGTAAATGCCATGTTTTCGCCGGCCATCGCCCAGATAAAAGAATAGTTGGCCGTGGCAACACCACTATGTATGCTCCAGCTTGGAGAAAGTATCGCCTGTTCGTTATTTAAAAAGATATGCCTTGTTTCCTGCGGTTCGCCCATGAAATGAATGATGCGTTGACCTTCCGGTAAATCAAAATAAAAGTAGGATTCCATGCGACGGTCGTGCAGGTGTGGCGGCATCGTGTTCCAGATGCTTCCTTTTTTGAAATTCGTAACTCCCAATACAAGCTGGCAACTTTTAATGCCATCCATGTGGATATACTTATTTATTACACGATGGTTATTATTGTCCAGGCTTCCCATTTCGGCGGGCAACGCTTCTGCTGGTTTCATCAGGCGCACCGGGTATTCCTGGTGTGCGGGGCAGGAAAAGAAAATGAATTTTGCGGGGCTTGATTTGTGAGCGCTGTTAAAAATTACTTTTTGCTTGCCTTTACCTATATACAGGCAGTCCTGTTTTTCCATGTCATACTTTTCGCCATCGACAGTTACCGTACCATTGCCACCAATATTTACGATCCCGATCTCCCGCCTGTTGAGGAAATGATCGGATTTAAGTTCTTCATAGGTGCCGAGCTCGAGCGACTGGTCAACAGGAAAAGCAGCGCCAATGATCATCCGGTCGTAATGCGTATATGCACATTCGATCCTGTCTGCAACAACAAGATTTTCGAGTAAGAACTTATTGCGGATCTCCTTTGTTGAATAACCGGCAAAATCCTGCGGATGTACCTGGTGAATGACCTTCATGTGTTGATAATTTATTGGATGTTATTTTTTTCTTCTGTTACAAAATTGTTCCTTTCGATATTCCCCGATTTGGTAAAAAGGTTGCGGATTTCAATATGCCTCGCTCTCACAGTATCCTTATAAACAATAAGCGACTTTTGTGGGTTGCATTCCATAAACGCGTTGAACGAAAAATTTGTTTTCTGTACGCCTGTAAGTTTCACAAGGGGAGCATCATCTTCTGTATTGCAATTGTCGAATGAATTGTCAATCACCAGCAGGTCGGGTCCCAGCGTGCTCTCATCATTGCCGCCGCGGTAGATATCCATGATCATTCCTTTTTGGTTCACAAAAGTATTCTTATCGAAGCGTATTTTTTCCGCATTGTAATATCCTTTGTCATCGGTTTCATTATTCATCATCAGCACATGCGTGGCATTATTTTCAAAATACGACTTTGCGATTACTATGCTATCAGCGATACTCGATTTGTACAGGTATATGAAATTTTCACATCCATAATTCCTGTTGAAATAGCGAAGACTGCAAGCGGCCATCGTAATATTGAAATGTGCTGAAGGTCCACTGCTGTCATTGGCAATAAAGTGTGTGGCTTTTACATCCGAGCCATCGAGCTTCAGGTTATGCAGGGTTAGGGAAGAATTTCCCATCAATTCAAATAAAGTGAGCATACCGGGTACCGTATGAAAGTCGATATATTCTTTCAGGCTAGTCTTGAAAACTACATTACCTGCTATATTAAGTGGTCTATGGAAAATATAATCCCGGCCCGTAAGCGTAATTTCCTTTGCTCCTGGTTTTTCCAACTGG
>CBFGYO010000267.1:0-2423 GCA_965652975.1 uncultured Chitinophagaceae bacterium
TTTCAGGCAATAGTTTCAGAGGGTGGTGATTAGCGGCCTGGACCTTGGACTAAAAACGGAGCCAACGAAGACGAACGACTTATTCAAATAAAAAAGCCGTCTCTTATTGAGACGGCTGCAAATTTCAATTATTATTTGATTCCACCTATTTTATTTGATTGAGGTGTATCAACTTTTTTTTCTGAAAAATTAACGTCTTTGCGGAAGCGCGGCAGTGTCAGATACACTCACCACTTCTACATCGAATTTCAACGGTTCATATGGTTTGAATGGTGATCCCTGTGGAGGATTTTTTGCGTAAGCAACAAAGCCGGGGATATACAATGTACCCTTACCACCCTGCTTAAATAATAAAAGACCTTCATCCCATCCGCGGATAACAACTAATTTTCCCAGCTGGAACGAATGCGTGTTTGACTGGAAAACGCTGTCGGTAGAAAGAAACTTCCCGGTATAATTTACAGTAACGTATTTACCGTTTTCAGCCTGCGGTCCGGTGCCCTGTTGTTGTACATGAACAAAAGTACCACGACCTGTTTTTTGTGCAGGTATGTTTTTACTTTTCAGGTATGCTTCCATATCGGCGATAGCTTTTGCTGCTTCTCCTGATTTTAAATAATCCTGGTAATCTTTTTCATCCTGGTCAAGCCGCTCCTTTTCCATCTTTGCCATTTGCTCTTCCTGTTCTTTCATCTGGCGTGGCCTGTCGAGTTCCATCGACCTGTTGTAGTCTGCCATGGCAGCACTATCGGTGGTAAATACTTCGATGATGCGGAAAGAAGTGACAATCCTGTCGCCTTTTTTCGCAACAGGTGGCAACTGCACACCCTGTCTCAATAATGAATCAACCATTTGTACCGTTACGGCGCTATCACCTTTACGCATCTGCGGCAGAATTTCGAGTACGCTGTACGCCGAACCTCTTTCCTGCGACACTTTAGCGTAACCTGGCATTTTTCCGTAGCTACTATATAATGTAGAATCGCCCAGTTTGGCAACCATTTCAAATTTCACGTACTGTCCGTCTTTTATCAGCGAGTCTTTACCATTGCCCGGGTAGATTTTATAAAGCAAACCGCTTTTTGCTTTCCGGTAATCCATCTTGTTACATGCTGCCAATACAGAGAATGCTACGACAAGCAGGAGCAGCAGACTTTTAATAACTTTCATTTTAATACTTGTTTTGTTTTATTGTAATTGTGCTTCATATTCCTTAAGCACTTCTTTAAATTTTTGTACGGTTTTATCCAGGGTGTCAGTACTACGACCCCCTGCCGCGTTGAAATGTCCACCGCCATCGAAATGTTTGCGCGCAAAAGTATTACAATCAAAATCGCCTTTGCTGCGAAAACTCCACTTCCGTTCTTCATCCCGATCGATAACAAGGGCTACGAACTTTATTCCCCTTATGGACTGAGGGTAGTTTACAAGGCCTTCGGTGTCGCCTGTTTTAATATCAAATTTAAGCAGGTCGTTTTTGGGTATAGCGATCAACGCAGTGTTGTATTCGTAAAAAACATCCATCCTGTGCAGGAGCACGTGACCTACAAAACGCAACCTGTTTTCCAGGTAATTATCGAATAGGTTTTCATGCACTACAGCGTGCTTCAATCCTTTTGATTTTAGATCGGCTACGATACTATGCACACCCGCATGGGTAGAAGCAAAACGAAATGATCCGGTATCACCCACAAGTCCTGCATACAGGCATTCAGCTATTTCTTCATTGATCTTATCTGCGTGTCCTGAACCAATCATGAAATCGTATACCATTTCGCAGGTGGAGCTTTTGGATGTGTCGCTAATGCCATAATCGAATGAAACGGTATCCGGCTCCTGGTGATGATCAATCAGTATTTTCGTACAGGTAAGTTGCTTCAGTTTTTCCGTCATCGTTTTGGTACGGTGAAAGATATTGAAGTCGAGGCAAAACACCCATTCAGCACTATCTAGTATTGCATCTGCAATTTTCCGGTGCATCTCAAAGTCAATTACCTCCTTCACCCCTGGCATCCAGTTTACCCACCCCGCCCAGTTGGTGGGTGAAATAACTGTTACCTCGTGACCAAACTGTTTTAAGAAATGTCGAAGTGCCAGCGAAGAGCCCATGGCATCCGCATCGGGCTTTTGATGCGTAGTGATCACTACTTTGCGTGGCTGGGTAAGCAGTGGAAATATTTCCTGTATAGGTTTCATTAAGCGGTTGCGAAGATAAGGGTTTGTACTGTGTAGTCTGTGCTTTGCAGTTGTTTGTTTACCGTAGTTGGAAGACCAACTTTACAAACTGTTAAATAAACATCGACTACTACCGGCAAACTAGAAACTTTCTCCTACCTTCGCGGCGCAAAAACAATACCCGCAACTATGAGCAATCGCACTTTTACCATGATCAAACCGGATGCATTCAAGAACGGGCACGCCGG
>CBFGYO010000268.1:0-2276 GCA_965652975.1 uncultured Chitinophagaceae bacterium
ATGACTACATGAGCCTGGCACCTTATTACTGGCCGGATCCTTCAAAACCTGATGGGCTGCCGTATATAAGAAAAGACGGCCAAACTAACCCTGAGGTAAAAGAGTATAAGGACAAGGAATACCTGCCAAAACTTTGCGAATCGGTGTATACATTATCACTCGCCTATTATTTTTCCAGTGAAAAAGTATATGCTGAGCATGCTGCGAAATTATTGCGTGTATGGTTTCTCGACACCGCCACACGCATGAACCCCAACCTGAACTTTGGGCAGGCAATGAAAGGTACCAATACCGGCAGGGGCGCAGGCCTGATCGATACACGCCACCTGGTGAAAGTGGTGGACGCAATTGGCTTGCTAAAATCTTCAAAGTATTGGACCCAACAGGATCAACAGGGTATGCAGGCATGGTTTAGTGAATTCCTGAATTGGATGCAAACAAGTAAGATTGGAAAGGACGAAATGGATGCCGACAATAACCATGGTGCGTGGTACGATGCACAACGATTGGCGATGTCGTTATTTATAAAAGATAATGAACAGGTAAAAAAGATAATAGCCAGCGCGCAGGACAGGCTCGACAAACAAATGGATAATGATGGACGCTTTCCGAAAGAACTGCAAAGGACAATCTCCCTGCATTATTCAGCATTTGTAATGAACGCATTCTTTGTTATTGCACAGATGGCCGACAATGCTGGTATTGATCTCTGGAATTATACCAGTCCATCAGGTAAATCATTGCGCAAGGCTTTTGATGCGCTTCGTCCTTATCTCGCGCAGGAAAAAACCTGGGAAGGCCAGCAGATCAAAGATTTCGATTACGAAGATGGTTACTCATTGCTGATGGAAGGCGCAACACGATACAATTGCAGGGACTGCCGTGAAACAGTTGTAAGAATTGCTGGTGACAAGGCGGCGCGGCTAAGGACTAACCTGATATATTAACAACTATGATGACCGATTCAAACATGACCTCAAATTCTCTAAATATTCAAACTGCTAATATGAAAAAGCTATCGTGCTTACTACTTACACTGTTACTGTTAAGTGCTGGAGTAATAGCTCAAAAGAAAACGATTACGGGTAAAGTGACGAATGCGGCCACCAGTGAGCCACTTGTGGGTGTAAACATCCTTGCCGATAAACAGAAAGGCGGAGCTACTACGAAGACGGATGGTACGTATACAATCGACATTGATCCCGGAGCCACAACGCTTATCTTTTCTTATGTTGGCTTTGCCTCACAAACAATTATTATTGGTGAAAAGTCGACGATTGATGTTTCCATGGCTGTTGCTTCCAGCCCCGGTGATGAAGTAGTAGTTATTGGTTATGGTACACAACGTAAATCACATCTTACCGGTGCCATTTCAAAGTTTAAAAACGACCGGCTCGATGAAACGCCTGTATCTCGCCTCGACCAGGCGCTACAGGGAAAGATTGCCGGTGTAGTAATACAGAATACAAGTTCGGAAGCAGGTTCGGAACCAAAGATCAGGGTGCGTGGGGTTACTTCTATCAGCGCCGGTTCTAATCCATTGGTTGTAGTAGACGGTCATCCCGTTCCGGATGGTCTTTCATTTGTAAACCTTGCGGATGTAGAATCAGTAGAGGTGTTGAAGGATGCGGCTTCTGCTGCAATATATGGTTCACGTGGTGGAGCGGGCGTAATCATGATCACAACGAAAAGTGGTAAAGCGGAAAAGCCTAAGTACACCGTTAAGTTTTCAACCGGAACCAAAAATGCATATGAGCGCTACCCGATGATGACCACGTCGGAGTACACTAACCTGCTGTATTATGAGGCTTCATTAAAATCGAAAGATCCTAGCATTACTCCACCGACTGGTGCTGGTGTAATTGCCAACAACGAAAGAGCTGCCTATATCGTGGAGAATGATATCGTTGGATATCCAACCGACTGGCAGGACCAGGCTTTGCGTTCAGCCACTGTTCGCAATCTGCAATTGAATGTCTCCGGTGGTAGCAAAACACTGAAATATTTTATCTCGGGTGCATACCAGCGCGACCAGGGCATGATGTTTCATAGCGAATACGACAAGTATAGCTTACGTACACGTCTTGATGCGCAATTAAGCAAGAAGATAAAAATGACGTTTAACCTCAATCCTTCTTACAACAAACGGGAAAGACCTTCTGTGGGTTATATTGACTTTGTACGTTTCCAATCCTTCCTGCCGGTATATCATACCGAGTCTACGGCAGCGTTTGTAAACCAGGTGCCGCTTTGGGCCAATATCAAACCAGGAGATT
>CBFGYO010000269.1:0-1978 GCA_965652975.1 uncultured Chitinophagaceae bacterium
GGAGGAAGTGTATGAGTGAATGAAGAAGAGCGGGAAACAGAGCGGGAGCGAGGGAGGAAGTGTATGAGTGAATGAAGAAGAGCGGGAAACAGAGCGGGAGCGAGGGATTAAACCTCGCTCCCGCTCTGTTTCTCGCGCTGGTTCTCACACAACCAGGTCCCGCAACGTGCGGTTTTCTACGATTTGAAGGGTGGCGTCACGCACTTCGATCATCATATCATGTAGGCCGCAATGTTTTTCGTTACAATTTTTACATCGCTCGTAAAAATACAGGCTTACGCAGGGAAGCATAGCAATAGGCCCGTTAATAAGCCTTATCACCGAAGCCACCTTGATCTTCTCAGGGCTTTTCTTCAAAAAATAGCCCCCGCCTTTACCTTTTTTGCTGTCGAGTATATCTGCCTTTTTTAATTCCAGCAGGATATTTTCCAAAAACTTAAGGGGTATTCTTTTTTTCCTGGCTATTTCGGAGATAAGTACCGGGCCTTCATTGTATTTCTCCGTGAGATAGGTTAGTGCTTTAAAAGCATATTGTGACTTTTTAGAAAGCATATCTTAATTCAATAACTCCAATTTATAACTTATTGATGAGTTTTTTTTCAGCATGGCGGACACACCACAATATTTATCCAGCGACAGTTCAATTGCCTTGCGCACCTTTTCTTCATTGTCCGCAGCCGTCTTCAACCGGAAAATAACGAGGATGTCTTTAAATACTTTTGGATGCTCGGTGGTTTGCTCCGTTTCAACCGTAATCTCGAGATCTGAAAAGTCTACTCGCTTTTTAACTAATATTTCTACCACATCTATTCCCGAACAGGCTGCCAGCCCTGATAATAATAGTGCTTTGGGGCCATGCCCGTTTTTTTTATCGCCATCTATCCTGATGCGGTTGCCTTCGTGCTCAGCTTCAAACTCCTGGCCTCTAATCCATTTCGTTGTTGTGCGTACCATCCTGTAACCCGTGTTTTTTATTTTTTGAGATAATTTCCAGCGTCCAGTCTATTCGTTTTTCAAAGATATGTTGTCTTACCGGACATTCACCTTTGCTGCAAATTGGACACTGGGAATATAAACAACCATCGGAGTGTACAAAAAGTTCCAGCGACTCGCCAAACTCCTTGCGGATAAGTGACGCCAGCGCATCCACTTCCACATGCGCTTCATTTACGTTCAAATACCAGGGTACAGTAAGATGGCAATCAACATGCAGAGTACTGCCGTATTTAATTACCCGCAGGTTATGCAAATCCACCCAATTGTCCCGCCGGTTTGTATTCAATACATGCACCATACGTCCCAGCAATTTCATATCGGCTTCATCCATCATCCCGGCAATCGACGTGCGAATGATCTTGTAACCGGTATAAATGATAATAAAGCCGAAGATTATCGCAACTACACTATCGATCCAGGTATAACCTGTAAAAAAAAGTAAGATTAGGCCGGCGACAATTCCAAAGGTTGACCAGCTATCTGATAGCAAATGTTTACCACTGGCAACCAATGCAACTGAATTATTTCGTTTACCTATCCGCAGGCAGGTATATCCCATCCCAAAGTTGACGATGGCCGTAGCCGCAACAAGCAACATCCCATAATCTATTTGATCCAGTTGCACGGGGTTGATAAGATGCTGCACCGCTTTGTAAAGGATAAGTCCGCCGGCAGCACCGATCATTGTTCCTTCAATGGCGGCAGACAGGAATTCAGCTTTACCATGTCCATACGGATGATTGAGATCCCGTGGCATGGCAGCAACAAACAAACTATATAAACCAATAAATCCTGCTGCGACATTCACGATACTTTCCAACGCATCGGTCAGTATCGCGACAGAGTGTGTGGCGTAGTAAGCAATTAATTTTATAACAAGGAGCACAACAGAAATACCAGCAACCCATTTTTGAACAGTCAAGTTTTGTTGTTGTGCTTTCATTGATGTCCGTTTATCCTGCAGTCATTTATTCGGGCTTCG